>CAZXRO010000102.1:0-6108 GCA_964642435.1 uncultured Ignavibacteriales bacterium | reverse complement strand
GGGTCAAGCGTCGCGACAAAGACCGTAAGACTGGTCCAGCCCGGGACCATAGGCCGTCCGACTAACTTTGACTGCGGTGCCGGCCAGTGCCAGACGGGAGGCCTCGACATCATGGTCCATCAACACAAACAGCTGGTGGGCATACCTGCCAATAAGCTTCTTGTCCCCTTTTAGATTGGCATCGTGCCACAGGTCTATGGTGTGCCTGAACCGCTCGTATCGGTCCGTAGCCGCATCCAGCACGGCAACCGCGGCGGCCGTCTGAGCCTCGACCTCCTGGACGGCCTCGCTGGTCACCTTGTCTGCCGTCGGCTCTTCGGCCACCAGACCGCCCCCAACCAGCAGCAATATCATCAGCAGCCAACCCGTATATTTCATCTTCCCGCTCCTTGTTATGGCTCACGATTCGTTTGTTCCTCTATATCCCAAACAAAGAGCGTGCCGGGACGCGTAAGTCGATGTTATGCAAAATGATAACGTTTTCTCCTGAGTGAGCAAATGGGGGATCTCGGGGACTGGTGTAGCCATCGCCCCATACCGATACTGCGCCCAAATGGAGAAGTGTTCAGCCTCCGCCCGGTCAGTTTCCGGATTTCTGTCGCTCCTTGATGCGTGGATGGTATCGCTTTACCAGATCCAGCATCTGGAACCCCATAGCGGAGTCCCTGGCAAACAGCCGCTCCAGCACAGAGTCGGCCTGAACGTCCATACCATCGAGCGACTGCGCTGCTCCCAAACCAATCCAGCCTGCCCAGAAAGCGGAGTCTATGGCAACTGCTCGATTGAACTGCTCAGCGGCCTGCGCAAACCGATCCGAGGTAAGATATACTACTCCCAGAGCTTGCAGACAGTCCCGGTAGTCCGGTTCATATTCCAGGGCTTTGCGGAAATTTTGTTCGGCGGCTTCCTTCTTGTCCAGCCGCTCCTGCACGACTCCCAGGAAATAGTGCAGTTGCCCGCCGGAGCCTCCATGCTTGACCGCCCGCTGGTAGTACACCTCGGCGCTGTCATAGACTTCCAGTTCGGCGAGGCAATTCCCCATGGCAAACAGCGTGGTGGCGTTCTGGGGATTAACACTATCGGCGCGGCGCAGCAACGGCAGTGCTTTGCCAACCCGTCCAATTCGCGCATACTCCTGCCCGATGTTGGTCAGAGTCACCGGATCGAGCGAGTCCACAGCCAGTGCACTTTCGAAGTATTCGATAGCCTTCTCATATTCGCCGCCCTCGCTGTAATATGCCCCGAGATTATTCAAGTTCTCGGGATCGAGCGGGTTCAGCTTGTGGGCACGGTCAAAATGCTCCAGTGCTTTGGGTCTGTTGCCCAGCGCGGAGTAGGCGACGCCGAGGTTCTTGACTGCCTCGAAATTGTCAGCATCAAGCTCAAGCGCCGCCTCGTAATTGCGGATGGATTTGTCATACATCTTGTCTGAAAGCCCCTTGCCGGCCCGGCGGAGGAGGGTATTCAGCGAGTCAAGGGTGTCGGCCGAGACCGGTGTCGACACAAACGACACCGTCAGGACCAGAACCAGTACTGTCAGAATAGTGTTTTTCATAATCTCCATATCGGATTATACACTTGTTCTCACCAGTGGATTAACCTGACGTTGCTCAGTGGATCTAAGATTGTCAAGGGATATGCAGGGAAGTCAGGGTCTGTCAAGGGGCTGTACGTTGGTAGATACAAGAAATAACGGCCCGCTTAGCATCACGGGCCGCCCCGTTCCTCCATGAAGAGGAAGGCTCTTACAAGAGGTATATCCCTTGACTCATCCGTGAGACAAGGTATTTATTTAACGCGCTTCGGCGTATGATTGTTCACCATCGCAAAGGACAAATACTCGAGTTCCATAGCCATGTTTTCGTTGCGAAGATAGACATCTTCGGGGACTCGAAGATTTATCGGGGCGAAATTCAAAATGGCCTTAACTCCAGCTTTGACAACATCATCGACTATATACTGTGCCACTGTCGCCGGTACCGCAATGACAACTACCTCGATCCGGGCATCCTTAAGTTCGGTCTCAAGATTGGCGATATCCGACACAATCATCCCCTTGTGGTTGGATCCAATCTTGCGCTGGTCGTTGTCAAACAGCTTCACGATATGGAAGCCCTGCTTGGCAAACTCCTTGTAGGACACTAAGGCCGAACCGATATTGCCAACACCCACTAATGCCACCCGCCAGACCCGGTCGATACCGAGGATGGTCGCGATCCGCTTTTTCAATTCGGTCACAGGATACCCGAGACCACGGGTTCCAAAAGACCCGAAGAAGGACAGATCCTTGCGCACCTGGGCCGGTGTCAACTTCTCCCTTTTGGCCAATTCCTTCGACGAGACGGTCTCGTAATTCTCTTTCTCCAAAAGGGATAAGGCGCGGTAATACAATGACAGGCGATGTATCGTTGACTCGGATATGCGCTTTCTCGGGCCGCCTGCCTGGCTCAATTGCATTATTTCTCCTTATCAATTGACCACTATGGACCAACATGTGAAATACTTCACAAGAAGTATATTCCGCCCCCTGTGCGCTGTCAAGAAAAATGTCATACTTCAATCAGGGGTAGACGCTATCACTAACGCCAACAATGGATTACAGCCGTAATACGTGAAAAAATGTACAAGCGTACGGCAATGTCAAGCCAAACCGGACACTATTTCACAATTTTGCGAGGTGTCGACTGGGATAGCCGAGCCACGATCTCGTAGTTGATCGTTCCCGCCCAGTCGGCCAGAGTATCGGCTGTTATCGTCTCGCCACCATCATTGCCAATAAGTACCACCGGATTCTCATAGCTTACTGCCTTGATGTGTGTGGTGTCCACCATCATCAGGTCCATGCACACCCGTCCGCGTACAGGGGCGCGACGCCCATTGATCAGGACATGAGCCCGGTTGGACAAGGCCCGATCGTATCCATCGTAGTAACCCACCGGCAACACGGCGATACGGCTCGGGGCGCTGGTCCGATAGGTGCATCCATAGCCCACGAATGAATCGGCGGCCAGGTGCTTGATCTGCGTCACGCGAGTCTTCCACGACAGTGGCGGCACAAACAGGTCATTGGAACCACCCATGAGGCGGTACGACAGATACGTCTCTTTCGAGGGCCAGTACCCATAGACGCTGATCCCCGGTCGGACCATGTCGAAATGGGTTTTCTCAAACAGGATCGTTGCCGCCGAGCTGGCCGTATGTCGCAACGTCGGCTTGATCCGCAAATCCACCATTTTCCTGGTCATCCGGTTGAAATTGGCCAGTTGGTACTGGGCGTAGTCGTGGCGCGTGGTATCCTCGATATTGGCGAAGTGAGTCGCAGCGCCATAGGGACCTTGCAACTGTGGATACTTCTGATAGATCTTCGCATAGCGTTCCAGTTCAGCCTCGGTGACCCCCTGGCGATTGGTGCCGGTCTCCAGTTTCAGATGAGTTTTGATTCGTCGGTTGTGCTTCTTGCTGACCTGTCCGAGCTTCGTCAGGAGTTCAACTGAGGACACTACCGGCTCAGCATCGACTTCCAACACTGCCGTGGCATCTTCGCGCAGTATCGGTCCGAGAATCATGACCGGTCTTTCCCAGCCGGCGCGGCGGCAGATGGCTGCTTCCTCGAGCGAATGCACGGTCAGGTAGTCAACCTTGCCGAGGCTGTTGAATATCTGAACAACCTCCGCGAGGCCGTGACCGTAGGCGTTGGCCTTAACGGAGGCCGCAATCAGCCGCCCCTGGGCCAGACGTGACAGGGAATCAATATTGCGCTGGAAGGCCGCCCGGGACAACTCGATCCAGCTCAAGTGCCGCTTGTCGTTGGGGTCTTTCATCTCGATTGAGTGTATACTGCGGCTCCCGGGCCGATTCAACTAAAAGTTGGTTCTGCCACGATCCGCCCGTTATTCGGGAGTCAACTAATCTTCGATTTGGTCGATACCAAGGGATACGTCATTCACTGCCCGTTTCTGAACAAGCCCGCCTCAGGCAGTCGACGCGTGAGCTGACAACGGCCCATGCACGTTACCATATCCGGACGAAGCTGGCTCTTCGTCATAACCGGGTGAAGAAGATGAGTTTAAACACGGTTCTGGTTCAGCGTTCATTTGCAGCATTTGAAGAACGACCGAATGAACTGGTGAGGGAATTTTTGGACATCCTGTTGAGCAAGCACCCGACTCTGCGAAGACTATTTGACCACTCCAACATCAGTAATTTCCAGGAATCATTCTTCCGTACCCTGCGACAGGCAATTGAGCACCTTGATGATCTCGAGACGCTTGAGTCACAGTTTTTGAAGGTGGGCATCCTGCATGCCCGTCGCGGTGTGAAGGAAGAGTATTTCTCACCCGTGTGCGAGTCGATGCTGGAGGCAATGGCTACTGTGGCCGGCGACCAGTGGAATCGAGAGCTGGAGGCGGCCTGGGATGAGCTGCTGGGAGTGCTCTCTGTCATCATCAGAAACGGCATCCGGCACGCCGAAGTGTCCGTGCGCTGACGGCATGCCCTGGCGCGGCCCGGGGTTCAACTCCGCGAGCAGCGCGCCGTCAGCGTGACAACTCGATCAGCTCCGCGCCCCCCTACAGCATCTCCTGCTGCATCTTCCGCACCATGCGCATGTGCCCCTCCTCAAACTTCGACAACTGGCTGAAGATCTTCTTCGCCTCTTCGCTGTGGGCGTTTTCAGCCGCCCCCTTGAACAGCGTATGCGCCTCTTCCTCCAACCTGAACGCAATCTCAAGAATGGCCCGCAGACCGGTCGCCCGCGCGACTTCATCGATCAGGTCCTGGTGTTGCCGGCTCATCTTTTCATCGATCTCGGGCAACCCACCCTGCTTGAGCACATCCGCAGTCGAGATCCACTTCTCCGAGCGGACCAGCGAATCATACTGGCGCTCCAGGATCTGGAAGTGCTCTTTCTCCTCGTGGGCCAACTGCTCGAGCACTTCTTTGTGTTTGGCCGCTTCGCTCTTTTTCGCTGCCTCGATATAGAACACATAGCTGGCCACCTCGGACTGGATGCCGGAGGTCAGGGCCGCCAGGGTATCGGGATGAACGGGACTCATGCTGGTTTTCTCCTCAAGAATGGAAAGACGCCCGGACAGATAGCGGCGTCGTGTGGCTGTTTTCGGGCAAGAAACAACATCGCCAAAGAAAGTCAAGTTTCCGCCTGAGGTGCTCAATAATTGTTCAGGACTGCCGATATCCTGAATAGATAAACAGGAAAACCGAACTGTCGAGGGACCTATGGACTTGACCAGTTTCTTTGCAGCGGCTGCCGATACGCTGCTCAACCGCTACCGCGCGATGACCAATGGCTACGAACCGAATCAGCCGCCGGTTGCCGACTCCGAGACGAGCGCCGCGCGAAGTCGGCCCACGGTGCGCCCGGACGAATATCTCCCTGCCAATACACCCGAGCGGACACAGACAACGACGCCAACGAGACAGACGGAGCCGACGCAGCCGGCCGAGAAGCCCAAAGCGGATTCGGTCGAGCTGAGCCCGAAGGCCACCGAGCCGCAGGAGCAGCCGGAGGCCTCGCCCAATGTGAAACCCGATGGCACCTACTATTTTGCCCAGAAGTCGCAGTTGAATTACCGTCTGGATTTGCAGTTTGACATGCGTGCGATCAGCAGCACGGTGGCTGCGATCGCAGAGGGCGACACCGCCGCCGTCCAGCAGTATGCCGCGGCCGGGTTTGGTTTCCATGCCGATCTGGCATTCGATGCTTCCCAGGTGACCAAGACCAATATGGAGCAGCCGGAGCAGGCCGCTCAGCGGAACACCATGTCGCTGCTTCGCGCCGGCAAGGCGAACCTGTTCGAGATGGTCAGCCGCGATTTTCAGGCGCGGGGTTTCGCGCGGGATTCGCTCCGTGTCCAGAGCATGCTGCATGACAACCAGAAGGATGCCTTCCGCCATACCGTGAGCCGGTTCAGCCTGCGCTACCGCATGGACACGAGTTTCAACTTTTCGTTCCTGCAACGCCTGAACATCCAGACCGAGCAGGTTGCGCAGCAGCAGCCCGAGGCGGTGGGGTCGTATCTTCAGAGCGCCGGTAATGTCGCGGAGAAAGGCACCTCGGACATGATGGCGGGGTTCTTCGATGCTGTCAAC
>CAZXRO010000101.1:0-9151 GCA_964642435.1 uncultured Ignavibacteriales bacterium | reverse complement strand
ATACTGGAAGAACGCCTGCACAAACATGTCAGTGTTCTCGCCTATGATCTTGATGGAGTTCTTGTTGGCCCCGACGGTACCATCGGCACCCAGACCATAGAACAGGCCGCGGAAGTTGTGTCCTTCGAGGTTGAAAGAGTAATCAACATCGAGGGAGAAGTGCGTGACATCATCGGTGATACCGACGGTGAAGTGATTTCTCGGCTTGTTGGCCTTGAGGTTGTCAAAAATGGCCTTGACCATAGGCGGGCTGAACTCAGAAGAGCCGAGTCCGTAGCGGCCGCCGACGACCAAGGGGCGCTCCTTGAAGGGGGCGAAGCCATTGTCGATCGCCTCATTGATAGCTGACTGGACGTCGATGTACATTGGTTCGCCGATGGCGCCTGGTTCCTTGGTGCGGTCCATGACGGCGATACGCTTGACGGTGGCCGGCAGGGCTTGCATCAGGTGTTCGGTTGAGAACGGACGGTAGAGTCGGACCTTGATGAGGCCGATTTTTTCGCCTTTGTTGACGAGGTGTTCGACGGTTTCGTGGACGACTTCGGCGCCGGTGCCCATGATGAGGATGACGCGTTCGGCCTCGGGATGTCCGACGTAATCAAAGAGGTGGTAGTGGCGCCCGACGATTTTGGCGAAGCGGTCCATGGCCTCCTGCACCTTCTGCGGGGCATCGATGTAGTTCTGGTTGACCGTTTCACGGTGCTGGAAGAAGACATCGGGGTTTTGTGAGGTGCCCTTGATGGTGGGCCTGTCGGGGGTGAGGGCGCGTTCGCGCTGGGCATTGACCAGTTCCTGCGGGATCATGTCGCGCATGTCATCGAAGGTGAGCTGCTCAATCTTCTGTACCTCGTGTGAGGTGCGGAAGCCATCGAAGAAGTGGACAAAGGGCACGCGACTGGCCAGTGAGGCCGCCTGTGAGATGAGGGCCATGTCCATGACTTCCTGGACGGAATTGGATGAGAGCAGGCCGAAGCCTGTGGACCGCACGGCCATGACATCGCTGTGGTCACCGAAGATTGACAGGGCGTGGGTCGCGACTGCTCGAGCTGAGACATGGAAGACGGTCGGTGTGAGTTCGCCGGCAATCTTGAACATGTTCGGTATCATAAGCAGAAGGCCTTGCGAGGCGGTGAAGGTCGTAACCAATGCACCGGTAGTCAGGGCGCCGTGCACGGCTCCAGAGGCGCCACCCTCGGACTGCATTTCGACGACATCGGGAATAGTACCCCAGATATTGCGCTCGCCGGCAGCCGACTTCGCATCGGCGCGCTCGCCCATATCGGACGAGGGCGTGATGGGGTAGATGGCGATCACTTCGTTGGTAGCGTGGGCGACATAGGATGCCGCGGTGTTACCATCGATGGTGACCAAACGACGCTTCCCCTCGCCTGCGGCACTTTTGGTTTGGGTTGTTCCCTTTACAGTTTCCTGTGGCATATACACTATCTCCTGAGAGTTTAACTAATTGCTTTTCTTGTCTTCTTCTTCGACAGTTTCATCCATTCGTGACAGCGTAATCGATTGCTGTGCCTGGTACCTGCCTTTCTTATCCTTATACGATACGAGGCAATCCTCGCTGGCTTTCAGAAAGAGTATCTGGGCGATTCCCTCGCCGGCATGCAGGCGGACCGGCAACGGGGAGGTGTTGGCGATACACATGGTGACGAAACCTTCCCACTCCGGCTCCAGGGGGGTGACATTGACCACCACGCCGCATCGGGCATAGGTGGACTTCCCCAGGCAGATGACCAGGATGTCACGGGGTATGCGGAAGTATTCCCGGGTACGTCCAAGGATGAAGCTATTGGGGGGGATGAGAACTGATTTCGCGTTGATGTCTCGATAGTAGGGGGTAAGATCCTCCTTGGGATCGATGACGGCCAGGCTGGTGGTATCGAGCACTTTGAAGTCGTCGGCCAGAGAGATATCATAGCCATAGGACGAGACTCCGAAGCTGATACCCTGGCGGACCTGGGTTTCGCTGAACGGCTCTATCATCCCGTGATTATGGGACATATCGATAATCCAGCGATCCGGCATGACCGGCACAGGCGTTCCTCCTTGTCTTACCAGTTTACATCAATCGGGCAAGGAAGATAAGGTCTCTGCCGGCGCTTGTAAACCAGAATATCCCTTAAAAATCTGGATAAAGTGCGGGTCTGGGCCTCAGGTCACCGACTCGGCTTTCTCCCACCGGGCCAGGTCTGCCACGGAACGTTCCTCGAAGACGGACAACAGGCGCCGCTCGGCCATCATGACCAGTTCGCGCAGAGCGTTGAACTGGCGATCGCCATTATTGCTGCCACCGTTGTTGGCCGTTTTGAGCAGATGATACGGGCCCTGGATGGACTCCAGGATTTCCTTGATGGCTATCTGGGACGGATCCTTGGCCAGGGTGAAGCCCCCTCTCACCCCTCGGTGGGATCTGACAATACCGGACTTGGCCAACGATTGAAAGATCTTAGCCAGAAACTTCTCAGGGATGTGTTTCGCCTCAGAAATTTCCGAAAGTGGGGTTACTTTGGGTTCGTCCTTTTCGGCCAGGTACAGGACACCCAGAATGCCATACTCCTCGGCTTTGGTGAATTGCATCGTCAGTCTTTCCTCCAAGAGCCGTCCTACCGGGAATGGATGCCCCTGCAAGCGGCTCGTCACTCAGGACACCTGCCTACTTCGGGATGGAAATAATCAAAAATAGACAAAGAAGTCAACCCAATGACAAGTATTTTTGTACTTTTTTGTCAGGTTTTTTCGCATGTAGAAACCATCACGTGCAACAGGCGGTTTAGCAGTAGAGAGTGAGGATTTACAATGGAGGAATCGGCACCAATGAGTGACGGTGACAGAAAAGAGCAGAAGGATGAGAAGCGGGGTCTGTTGATTGTCTATACCGGCCATGGTAAGGGTAAGACGACGGCTGCGCTGGGTATGTGTGTGCGTGCGCTCGGGTACCACTGGCGAGTGTGTATCGTGCAGTTTGTCAAGGGTAGCTGGAAGTACGGGGAGCTTCGTGGTGTCAAGCGCTTGTCGCCGGAGGTTGAGTTGCACACGGTCGGCGAGGGGTTTGTGGGGATTATAGATGATACCAAGGACCGTTCGGAGCATGTCGGGGCAGCCAAAGAGGGGATCGAATTCGCTCGCGAGCGGATATCAAGCGGTGACTACCAACTGGTGATACTCGATGAGCTGAATGTTGCGCTTCAGTTGGAGTTAGTTGATCGCGAGGATGTCGAGTCGCTGATAGCCGCGCGTTCAGATGAGCAGCACGTTGTGATAACGGGACGCGATGCACCCGATTGGCTGATGGATCGGGCTGATTTGGTGACCGAGATGAAGGAGATCAAGCATCCGTATCAGAATGGAATCCTGGCCCAGAAGGGAATAGACTGGTGAAGGTTGCTGTCACCGGAGCGACCGGTTTTGTGGGGCGTCACCTGGTTCAGGCGCTATTGGATGCCGGGCATGAGGTGATCGCCATCAGACACCGCAAGCCGCTGGAAGATGGCGCGGAGACATCTGATCGGTTGGAGACGCGTCAGGGCTCGGTCCACGAGCGAGGGTCGCTGGTGACAGCGTTTGCCGGCGCGGAGGCGGTGGTGCATCTGGTGGGGATTATAGTCGAGACCAAGACGAATACGTTTGACAAGACGGTGGTCGAGGGGACGAGGAATGTGGTTGCGGCGGCTGCCGAGGCGGGTGTGCGGCACCTTGTGTATCAGTCGGCGATGGGGACGACACCGGACGCCCAGACGGATTACCATCGGACCAAGTTTGAGGCAGAACAGGCGGTACAGGGGTCGGGGTTGTCGTGGACTATCTGGCGTCCATCGATGATTCATGGTCCTGGTGATGGTTTTGTGAGTATGCTCATGTCGATGATCAGCAAGGCGCCGATCGTGCCGGTTATTGGTGATGCGCGGTACCGTTTGCAGCCGGTTCTTGTGGATGATTGTGTGGACGTGATCACGAGGGGGCTGACGAACGAGTCAACGCACGGTGAGATTCTGGAGGTTGGCGGTCCTGAAAAGCTTGAATATCGGCAGATTTTGGATATTATTATGCGGGTTACGGGCAAGAAGCGGCCGACTATACCGGTACCGGTGGCTTTGGCTCGCATGGGGGCGGCGGTGGCGGAGAAGCTGCTGACGCCGGCTCCGGTTACCCGTGACCAGATACACATGCTGGTGTCCGGGAACACTGGTGACAATGGCCCGTTGCAGGGAAAAATGGAATACCGGCCGGTAGCGTTTGAGGCCGGGTTGCGACGATACGTGAGGAGAGACCATGGCTGAAGAAAAGCACTATGACTTAGTTATCGTGGGGGGTGGCCCGGGTGGATTGACGGCGGGGCTTTACGGAGCCCGCGCGCGACGCAAGACGGTCGTAATCGAGAAAGGCCTGCTTGGCGGACAGATTGCCAATACGGCCGAGGTGGAGGATTACCCCGGTTTCGAAACGATTTCCGGGGCGGAGCTCTCGATGAAGATGGCCGACCATGCCAAGAAGTTTGGATTGGAGATCGCTACCGACGAGGTTGAAGAAGTTTACTGTGACGGGGATGATCGTGTTGTCAGATGCACCTCCGGCGATCTGTATCGGGGCAAAGCGGTCATTCTGTCAACGGGCGGCTCGCCGGTCTATCTTGGTGTGCCGGGAGAGGAGGAGTATACCGGCAAGGGCGTGTCTTATTGCGCCATTTGCGATGGAGCATTCTTCCGTGATCAGGTGATAGCTGTTGTCGGCGGGGGTGACGCCGCTGTTGAAGAGGGCGGGTTTTTGACCAAGTTTGGCTCGAAGGTGTATATCATCCACCGACGGGATCAGCTTCGTGCCGCCAAGATCATCCAGAAACGGGCGTTTGATAACCCCAAGATCGAATTCATCTGGGACACGGTGGTCGAGCAGATCAATGGCAACGACAAGCAAGTGACCGGCCTTTCCCTGAAGAACGTCAAGACGGGGGAGAAGTCCACGCTGGCGGTGGGCGCGGTGTTTCCGTTCTTGGGGTTCCATCCGAACAGTAACCTGGTTCGAGAATCGATCCGCAAGGACCAGAATGGCTATATTCTCACTGACGAGAAGATGGAGACCTCGGTCAAGGGTATCTATGCCTGCGGGGATGTTCGTCACCAGTTGGTGCGGCAGATAACAAACGCTGTCGGAGATGGCACTACGGCGGCTGTTGCCGCGGAGCGTCGGATGGAGGAGCTGGAGGACAAGAAATCCCCGATCCGCAGCGCCTGATGCTGCCGCTCTGTGGTCAGCAAAGCGGCCACGGTATGAAATAGTTATGATCAGAGATTGAACAGACGGCCCTGTCGGGTCGTCTGTTTCTTGTGTCTATTTGAGGACGTGTGCCTGCCGTCACAGGAGAGGACCGGCAGGCGCTGTCTGAAAGCTACTGCACATGGTGTGGCAGTAGACACGCTCGCCTCTTGCAACCCTTCGCCGCCATCATCTTTAAGGTGTTGGCACCAACCAGTTGCAGGCCAGTTGTTTGTCGCTTTGGCCTGAACCTCACCGACCGTCTCTCACCGGCAGGCACAGTAGTTGCTTTTCACTAATGTGCACAACGCCAGCCCCTGAGGATAATCCCGGGTTAGCAATTCCTGGGAGTGGTGTGCGCTGGAATACCAGCCACCTGACGGTCTCGTCGGGCATCCCCCCTCCACCACTCCCAGTTTTTTTATGTCCGGATCTCCGACTGCCGAAACAGGAATTTGAGAAGCTGCCGATACTTAGAATGATATAGGAGAATTGCCGGCCCCTTGCCGGAGCCAATCTGCTAACCCACTCTGGGCGGTAGTTGTGAAAAGTAGTCCGGCTCTTCATTCGCGATTTGTTTATCTTGTAGCTATACAGATGAGCTTCATTTTTGCTGCCCTGGCTCTCATTTTGTTTTATCCCCACCAGCGGTTTACGGTCGGCGATGACATGCTCAGGTTGGAGGGGCACTATGAGCGAGCGACCTCTTGGTTGGCCGAACAGGCGGCGTTTCGGGACGATCCGGAGCAGCCGAGTTTTCGTCCGGCTCTTGAGCAGTTCTCGCATGAGGTGTTGCAACTGGATCATGTCACGTATGGTGAAGTATTCATAGTCAATCCGGACGAGGGCTTACAGTCGCTATTTTGCTTTCCGGTTGCCGACTCAGTATCGGGTAGTGCCCGGATTCTGCCGATCAGCGAGCCGGAAATCGATCCGCAGATAGTCCGCAGCACACTTGCGCATGGACCCGGTTTCATGGTTCCGATAATCCACAACTCCGAATATGCAACATACTACTATCGCTTTGCATTGACGGAATCGGTGCCGGCGGTATTGGTGACAATCACGGGCCACAATCTTTACATATCGGACCGCGGTCACCTGGCCTATGCTCTGGCGATGCTGCTGTTGGTTTCAATGCTGGTGACTCTTCTGACCGCGTACTTTGTCAGCCGGAAGTTCAAGGAGCCGATCCGACGCCTCATTTACGGCTTGCGCCTCACCAAGGACGGGCGGCTGCACAAACTGGTAGAGACCGGGGGAGACAACGAGCTTCGGGAACTGGAGCAGGCCTACAACGATATGGCTCAGTCATTGTGGGACAACCAGGAGCGATTGCAGCAGGCAAACCGACTCTATGCCAAGACGAATGCCGTGCTTCTGCAGTGGCAGTCGTTTCTGGGAACGCTGATCGACCATACGATTGCCGGGGTATTGACGGTGTCGGCCAAAGGTGAACTGTTGTTATACAACCGTCGCGCCCAAGAGCTTTTTGGCTGGCGAGCCGATGAAGTGCTGGGTCAATCGATCAGGGGGCTATTTGCAGAGAACAGTTTCCGTCGTCTGGAGCAGATTCAGGCTGACACCAATGAGTGTGAGTTTGAAGTGCTCTGCCGTACGAGGGAAAAGGAAGAGTTTCCGGCCTACTTGACGGTGGTCCCCCTGCACAATACGGAAGCGCGGGTACCCGTATATCTGTTGTTGATAAGGGATATCTCGGAGAGTCGGGGATTCCAGGAGATGATGGTGCGGATAGATCGCTATTACACTCGCGGAGAGATGGTCGGGGACATCGCCCATGAGATCAACAACTACCTGGCGATACTCCAGGGTAATATCGAGTTGATGCCGTTGCTGATGAAGAAGGGCAAGACGGAGAAGATTGAGCAGAAGTTGGAGTTGATGAAGGCAACGGTAGCACGGATCACCCGGTTCTCTGATGGCCTTCAGGATCACGAGGATGAGATTCGTTTCGACAAGACCGATCTCAACCAGCTCATCCAGAACCTGATCGCGTTCTTGCGTCCGCAGAATCGCTTTGACGAGGTGGAATTCGATATCGATCTGTCATCGGAAATGCCGCTGGTCGCTCTTGATGTGGGCGCTGTACAGCAGGTCCTGGTCAACCTGTTACACAACGCGGCAGATGCGATGAATGGACAAAAAGCAAGGAAGCTGTCGGTTCGGTCGCTTTTGGTTCGTGGCAACATGGCGTTGATAGAGGTCTCAGACAACGGTCCGGGAGTACCCGATGATGTGCGGGCGAAGCTGTTCAATCAGCAGTTCTCAACCAAGCGAAAGGCAACCGGGTTCGGGCTGTTGACCTGTCGCAAGCTGGTTGAATTGCATGGAGGCGAGATCGGTTATGAGTACAATGATGGGGCATGTTTCAGATTCACGTTGCGAGTTGATCTGCCGGAGGGACGCGCCGACTATCCGCTTTCGACAAGGACCGGCGCGACGGTGCGTGGGGCTGTATAAGTCGTAGTTGACGCGCAGATCGCACTTCGGTAGCTTGCAGATATGACCAACACTTCCGCCCAGTCCGGAATCGGGCTTCATCCGAGATTTATCATTATCGCAGCCGTCCTGCTTGCTGTAGCGGTGTTCGCGCTAACCTGGATCACGATAGCAGAGAGCCGCCAGGACAGTTTTCTTCTGTTGGTCAAGCAGGGGGCGGCGTTCACGGAGGCGCTGGCACTGGCCGCGGACAACGCCATGGAGGCGGAGCAGTTCGCTGACTATTTGCTGCAGCGCCGATATGGTGAGATCGTGACGCGCATCACTGAGCAGCAACCGGACTCCATGACAGATCTGTTCCTGACCCGCGTGGCGCAGTCGCATGGACTGCTGGCGGTTTTTTCGTTTGACACCGAGGGCGAAGAGCAGGCGCGGGGTATAGCGCGTCCGTTGCCGGGGGCACTTCCTGAGTTTGTCGAGGAGGAGGTGGAGGGGCTGTGGGCCAATCCGGAGGCCAATTACGCCTTATTGCTCGATGCGGATGAGGAAGGCGGCGCGGGGGTGTTGTATTATCTGCAGATATCGAATGACCTGGATCATATCGTGCTGCTGGCCGACGAGGCGCTGTTTTATCTGGAGGGGTTGCGCCAGACTCAGATCGGGTATCTGGCCCAGGCGATGGCTCGAGAGCAGGGGGTGGAGTATATCATCTATCAGACCACTGACGGAATTGTGTTTGCCTCGCGCAAACCGGGGCCGTTGCTGGCAATTGAGGCAGATCCATTCTTGCAGGCGGTTTTTGCGGGCGATTCGATCAGCCACCGAACCTACGATTTTCAGGGGAAGGAAGTGCTGGAGCTGGTGCGTCCGTTTGCGACGGTTGACTACCCGGTGGGGGTGCTTCGTGTGGGATTGTCGCTGGACAATTACCATGATGTCAAACGCGGATTTGACCTGCAAATGGTGACTGTCTCCGCGGTGTTGTTCCTGCTGGTATTGATGATCCTTGCCTACATCCAGAGTCGACTGCGCGGCAAGCAATTCCGTCGCGAGTACCGCAGTATCAAGAACATCACTGACAAGGTATTTGATGAAATGCGTACCGGTGTAGCCGCGATCAACGAGACCGGGGTCATTACCATGTCCAACGGTGCTTTCGACCGGATTTTTGCCTGTGGCGAATGTATAGGCAGGTCCTGGGACGAGGTTGTCGGCGATGAGGCGCTGTCGTTCGAGAAGATTACATCATCGCCGCGTGACATTGGTGAGACCGAGATCGTGATATCCCGGGCGGAGCGGCGCCGGGTGCTCCTGGTGGCGCTGTCGCGAGTTGAGGTATCGAGTGAGGCTGAGGCGCGGTTTGTGGCGGTTGTATATGACACTACCCGTATTCGTAAGTCGCAGGAGAAGGCGGCTCGTCGGGAAC
>CAZXRO010000100.1:7872-9159 GCA_964642435.1 uncultured Ignavibacteriales bacterium | reverse complement strand
GAAAAAGACTTCAACTGGCTGACCTCGCAAATCCATGGCGACGTACAGCTTGTTGATCACTCCAGCCAGACGGCGCTGCTGGCTATCCAGGGTCCGAATGCCGAGCAGGTCATGAGCAAACTCACCGAGGCCAACCTGAAAGACATGGCCTACTACACCTGGATACGGGCTGCGGTTGCCGGTTGCGAGGTGATGTTCTCCCGGACCGGCTATACCGGCGAGGATGGTTTCGAAATCTACATCCCCCCGGAACACACGGATACCATCTGGAAGGCGGCCATGACAGCGGGAGCCGAACACGACATGGAGTTGATTGGCCTCGGCGCTCGCGATACGTTGCGACTGGAGATGAAAATGGCGCTCTATGGTAATGATATCGATGAGACCACCACCCCGGTCGAGGCAGGCCTGTCGTTTATTATCGATTTCGACAAGGACTTCATCGGCAAGGATGTTATCGCAAACCAGAAGCAACAGAAACCAAAACGGCGACTGGTATGCCTGGAGCTGTCCGACAGAGCCATCCCACGACACGGATACGCTATCTTCGATGGTGACGAGCAGATTGGACATGTCACGTCCGGCAGCTTCTCTCCCTCGTTGCAGAAGCCGATCGCGCTGGGATATGTCGCACGGAAGCTGGCCAAGGCCGGCTCAGAGGTCACGATCGACATCCGCAACAAGAGAGTGCCGGCAGTAGTGGTGAAACCTCCATTTTATAAGGATGCCTCGCACAAGTAAGTGCGGGCAGTGAGCAGTCTATGCATGCCGATCTGTTTCTTACACCGGTACCATTCGACCGCGTGAATCTCACCGACAAGTGCGTGGTCGCAATCGATGTCCTGCGGTGTTCCACCTCAATCTGTGCCGCCCTGCAGGCCGGAGCCCGAGAGGTCATCCCGGTGCCCGGTCCCGGCGAAGCCGGAGATCTGTGGGCGAAGATCGGTCGTGAGCAGGCCGTGCTCGCCGGTGAACGAGAGGGAGTCAAGATCGAGAATTTCCAGCTTGGCAACTCCCCGGCCGAATTTACCCCCGACACGGTCGGTGGCAAGACAGTGGTGTTGACCACCACCAATGGTACCCAGGTCTATGGCAAGACCAAGGGCAGCAAGCTGGTCGTAACCGGTGCTCTGGTTAACATGCGGGCGATCGTCGATATGCTCGCCCGTGAAGGGCGCGACCTGGTCATCGTCTGCTCCGGACAGGACGGCGGCTTCTCTATCGAGGACACGCTGTGCGGGGGCATGATCATCGATCTGCTGGCAACAACACATAACCTGGAAATGA
>CAZXRO010000100.1:0-7862 GCA_964642435.1 uncultured Ignavibacteriales bacterium | reverse complement strand
GAGACTATCGCACGGGGGGAACACGGGCGATACCTGGGCTCGATTGGTTTTGCGGCCGATGTTGCCACGGCCTCCGATGTCGATTCCATGCCGGTCGTTCCGGTGATGGTCGATGGACGGCTGGTCATGCCCACAGTGCCGGAGCCAGACCATTCGTGAATTCCGGCAGACAGTGAGTGCTGACCGATCGGCCCGTTGATTCGTATAATAGCCATGATGAAAACTCTCCTGCTGCTTCTAACCATACTCATGGCGGCATCCGTGGCTCTGGCAGCGCCAAATGCTGTCACCTGCGAGATTGTCACCGCTTACTACGACTCGACAGCCACCAAGCTGGTACCGTTGTCGACCGACACCGCCACATTCTATCTGGGCATACCCCGCAGCGGGTTCCCTGTAGCATTCGCGGTCGAGATCGAAATGACGGCGGCAGACAGCCTGCGGGCAGAGTTCACCGCTCAGGTCACCACAACCGGCGCCGCGCCGCAGACAGTATCGAAGCGGTTCGCTGTCGAGTATGGGCTTCCGGCGGAGATTCGGGGGATCAATGCCAAGACCGGCCAAGACTATCGGCTCCGAGTTGTGCCAATCGAGGCTATTCGGGAAGCACCGGAACCATGCACGTTCGATCACACCACCGGTGGGCTGTTCAAGATTTTCCCGGCGGCCAGTATGGACATTCACTACCTCCCGGGGTCTCTGGCCGAATATCACCAAACGCTCATACGCGATGTACTCCAGACAAGATTCATGCAGTTCCGAACAGCGTTCGGACTGAGCCTCCCCGGAAAATACAGTGTCTTTGCCTGCCCGTGTGGCCTGCCAAGCGTACTGTGGGACGATCGTTTCGCTATGGCCCAGGATCCAACCCGTTCGCTCATGTTTGTCATACACGCCACCGATTTCACGTCTGTCGATCCGTTCATCGTCAACCATACCGCCCTGCTGCGTCACTTCGGCTATACTCCACCGTTTCTATCTGAGGGACTGGCAGGATATTTCGGATTGGCTGTCCATGACATGCGGCAACTTATTGCCGATGGCTCCCGGATCCCGCTTGCGGATCTCATGCCGACCGGCTCCTATATGGCAGCCGAGCCCATGACGGCGGACCGCAGCGCCGCGACGTTCGTCAGGTTCCTGATAGACTCCTACGGCTGGGACCGTTTCCGTGGCTTGTACGACCGGGCACATGATGGAAACCTGCTTGCACAGATTCACGAGACCTATGATCTCAATATCGACCAACTACAGCAGCAATGGCTGACCTGGGTCGATACCGTTACCATCCTGCCCGGACAGGCCCACGTAGCCGCAGAGCAGGCAGAGGTCCTCCGCCAATACGGGCTTATGTCGGAGTATTTCGAGTTGATGCTCTCGCTGACCACCTCGCCCAGAGATTCTACACTCGCCCTGGCCGGCATGTCTCGGGCTGCCTACTACGATGGTGACTACTACCAGGCCATTGATTTTCAGCAGCAACAGGCACATCGCGACAGCTCGGCAGTCGGCAACTTCACCTCGCTCGCCGGGTACCAGATGATGGCTGGCGAGTATGAGTCCGCCGCCCAAACTATCGAAATCGTACTCGATATGGCCCCGGGAAACAATTTCGCACTATTCAACAAAGCGCTCTACTATGCCAACACAGGCGACAGCGTACAGGCCCGCAAGGTACTTCACGAACTGGTGTCTACAACCGAGTCGGCGCCATCGCCGGAGGCCAGTATTGTGATGGCGGCCTTCTCGGAACCGGGCGATGACATAACCACCATGCTGAGTGAAGCCCGTGCGCAGTTGCACCGTCGAATCTCGACCAATGCAGCGGAGGCCTCCGGTTACCTCTGGCTGGCCTGGTTGAATATACTCGAGGCACGCCATAGTTCCACGGGCGGATCACAGTTGCAGGCAGCCGAAGAGTTATTGCAAGTTGCTCACCTGCTTGAGAGCCGGGCCTTCTACCTTGGCATGTTGTATTTGCTCCAGGGCAAGCTGGCGGACCTCCGCCAGGATCGCGAGGAGGCGCGCGACTGGTATGGTCGTGTGCTCAGCAATCCTTCAGCTGCCTATCATCAGCAAGAGGCCGGCGCTCTTTTGGAAACCGCCTACGGAGTTGCCCCGTAGGGGACGACTGATCATCTATGTTCAACTTTCTTAACCCGACCATATTGTTTGCCTCGCTGGCGGCACTCATACCGCTGATCATCCACCTGTTCTCGCGGCGGCGGGTGAAAGTAGTGGAGTTCTCCTCGCTCAAACACCTTCGTTCGATGCAGAAACGACAGGTGCGTCGCCTCAAGATTCGGCAGCTGCTGCTGTTGCTGCTACGCATGCTGATCATTCTGGCAGTCGTGCTGGCCTTTGCCAGGCCCACCACCGAGGGCGGATACGTTGGTTCACATGCCTCAGTGTCGGCAGTGATCGTCATAGACAATTCCAGCTCCATGGATCGCTATGTAGCCGATGGTAACCTGTTCGAGCTGGCCCGCGAGAGAACCGCGCAACTGCTGCAGACATTCGGTGAGTCGGACGAAATTGCCCTGATCCCACTGACCGCCGCCACAGACGGCGCTGTCGAAAGCTCAGTCGGGTTTGGGTCTGCGGCCACAGCTCAGGAAACGCTCAGCCGACTCAAAACAGGGGCGGCAGTCGCCAACCTCGATCAGGCACTCAACCATGCCTGGGAGCTTCTCGATCGGACCGTCAACGTGAACAAGGAGCTGTATATCATCTCCGACCGCCAGCGACGGCTGTTGCCGGAACAGGCAAAAAGCCGCGATTCACTGGCGAACGTCTACTTCGTCGATCTGCCGATCGAGGCCTCCGAGAACCTCGGCCTCACCGATATCGGGTTCGGCGGCGAACTGCTGCTCCCCGGCCATGAGTTTGAGCTGTCGGCAACCGTAATGAACTACTCCGGCACCGACCGCTCCGATGTCATCGCTTCGCTGTATCTCGATGGTAACCGGGTGGCCCAGACCGATGTCTCCGTGTCCGCCGGACAAAAGACCATCGTACGGTTCAATCGGTCCGTGGCCAGCGGCGGCTTTCACTCGGGGTATGTCGAGCTGTCCGATGACCGCTACCTGCCCGACAATCGGTACTACTTCAGTTTCCACATCCCTGAAAGCTTCTCGGTACTGGTGATCGGTGAGGATGCAGCAGCGCGTTTTATCTCTATGGCGCTCAGTCCCGATCCCGAGTTGAACCAGTATTGGAACGTCAAGGAAGCCACACCCGATGATATGGCGCAGGTCAATATCTGGGAATATGACGTCATTGTCCTGGCGGGCGCACCCGCATTGGCCCCCGCGTATGTGGAGCGGCTCAAGCTCTACGTACAGCAGGGGCGATCGGTTTTTGTCACGTATGGGTCACAGACGACGGTTGATCACTTCAACGAGAACTTCGCCGAGCTCACCGGTGTAACCTACACCGACGGCATTGATTCCAACCCAAGCCGTGCCGGATACTACACACTCGAAGCTGCCGATCTGCGTCATCCCATCTTCTCGGTATTCAATTTCGAGGACCAGAAACCACCAGCCATCAAATTCTACACGCTACCGAAGCTCACCCTGACCGGTCAGGCTCAGGCAATCGCCGGCTTTTCCGGGGGACGTCCCGCCCTGGTGGAGAATCCCTACGGCCGAGGGAAAGCCCTCACCTTCACCGGACCACTGCTGCCACAATACACCGAGTTGGTCAGCAGTGCGCTGTTTGTGCCACTGGTCTCGCGCACTGTCGAGTACTTGGCGGCTGACCTGTCCAGCTATGAGGTTGAGCTATACTGTTCCGACAATATCACACGCAGCCTTGCATCCGGCCGCGATGCTTCCGGGGTGCTTGAACTGTCCACCCCCGATGGCACTGTCTATGACCTCGCTGCCCAGGAAGACCAGGGAACGATGGTGCTGCAACCGAGGCCAACCGATCAGCCGGGCATTTACCGGGTGACTTCATCGGGCCGCGAGATTGACCGCTTTGCCGTCAACATTAACCCCGCCGAGGGGGAACTCGCGGCGGTTGACATCGATGAGATGGCACAGGCGTTCGGCATGCCGTGGTCGGCCATGTTGGAATCCAACCTGGCAATTGACGCGGCTGTAGCGCAGCTTCGGTTCGGACGGGAACTGTGGCAACTATTCTTGTGGCTGGCAGTCATCCTGCTGGCGCTTGAGATGCTGCTGTCCCGTGGTCAGCAAACGGAGGAATAACCTGTCGTGACCCTGCTGGCCGCCGAGAATATTACCCAGAAATTCGACGATCAGGTGATCCTTGAGGATGTATCGTTCACGATCGGCGACCACGAGCGTATCGGATTGGTGGGCCGTAATGGTATCGGCAAGACGACGCTCTTCGAGATTCTCCAGGGCATTATGCCGGTTGACACCGGGACCATTACGCGCGCCCGCAATTGTGCGATCAACTACGTCGAGCAGGAGAAGGACGACTATCTCGGTCTGACCCTCCAGGAGTATGTCGCCTCGGCCCGCCAGGACCTGCTGGATATGCGGCAGAGCATCGACGAACTGGAGCACCACCTTGAGCAACACCCCGAAGATACCGCCGGACTGGAGCGGCTGGGAGAGTTGCATCATCGCTTTGAGGTAGAGGGCGGTTTCTCCTTCGAACATGAGATGGAAGCCATTCTCTACGGCCTCGGCTTTGTGAAAGACCGCTTTGCCGAGCGCCTGCGCAATTTCTCCGGGGGCGAGCGCAACCGCGCCGGCTTAGCCCGCGCCCTGGCTGGCCGGGGCAATCTTTTGCTGCTCGATGAGCCTACCAACCATCTGGATATCGAGTCAACCCGCTGGCTGGAAGAGTACTTGCAGTCTTTGTCGATCAGCTATGTTGTCGTGTCGCACGACCGTGCCTTCCTGCAGGCGGTTGTCAACACCGTCTGGGAGATGCGGTTCGGGAAGATCGAGGTCTTCAAGGGAACGTTCAATCACTACCTCCAGCAGCGTCAGGAACGAAGCGATCTACAGGCGCATCGCTATCGACACCAGCAGGAAGAAATCAAGCGGATCGAGGAGTTCATCCGTCGCAACATGGCCGGACAGAAAACCAAACAGGCGCAATCCAAACTGAAGTACCTGAGCCGCATCAAGAGGGTTGAGGCGCCTCGCGCTGACGCCCGCAAGACCACCATCCGCATGGAATCCTCCGGCCGATCGTGGTCCCACGTACTCGCAGCCGACAATCTGTCCCTCGGCTACGGCAGCTTCCCGGTTGTGTCCCACGTCGATTTCGACATCTATCGCGGTGACAAGGTGGGAATGATCGGCCGCAATGGTGCCGGCAAATCGACCCTGCTCAAGGCACTGATTGGCGAACTGTCACCAATCGAGGGCGAGATCCGGATTGGCAACAATGTCGACGTTGCCTATTTCGATCAGGAATTGTCGGATCTGAACCACCAGCAAACAGTGCTGGACAGCATCTGGGAGGCTGATCCTCTGGCACCGGCTGAACGTATGCGATCCTTCCTCGCCCGCTATGGATTTATCGGCGAAGATGCGTTCAAGCTGGTCGGTTCTCTCTCCGGTGGCGAAAAGACCAAACTGTCGCTTGCCCGATTGCTCTACCACCCCGCCAACTTCATCATCTTCGACGAGCCGACCAATCACCTCGACCTGGATTCGCGCGAGGTACTGGAACAGGCCCTGCGGGAATTTGAGGGGTCATTTCTCGTGGTCAGCCACGATCGATACTTCCTCGATGCGGTGATCAACAAGTTGTTTCATGTAGTCGACAGTACCGTGCGCATCTACGATGGCAACTACTCCTTCTTTGTCGAGCGCACTCAGTCGACCGCACCGGTGAACGTGAATATCCCCGCCAACGACCAGGCCAAAGACGACTATCAGCGTTTCAAGGAGCAATCGCGCCAGGCAGGACGACGCAAGAAGGAACTGCAATCGACCCAGAGCAAAATCGCCGATCTGGAGCGCGAACTCGCTGATCTCGAGGAGGGTATCGAACACCGTATACCCCGGCATCACTGGGAAGAGTTGCAGAAGGCTTCCGACCGCAAAAGCGAAATCGAAGACTTGCTCCTTGCATTGTATGCCCGCCTGGATGAACTGCAGGAGAACTCGGAGTGAAACAGATCCTTGCTATCTCCGGATCACCCGTTGTCGACTCCTCCACAGACTACCTCACACAAACCCTGGCCGATTCGGTAGTAATGCGACTGGCTCAGGACGGCATCGAGGCGGAGTATCGCTTCGTGCGGCTCTGTGATTTGGAGTTCATCCCCTGCCAGGCTTGCGGGCGTGCACCAGAGGACGGCTTCTGCCTGTACGATGACGACCTGACACCGGTGTACGATGACCTCGCCCGGTGCGACTGTCTGATTGTCGGTTCACCGGTCTATTTCGATTCAGTATCTGCGCAGACCAAGGCCTTTATCGATAGGTGCAACTGCGTTCGTCCACCCGATTGGGACGAGACGGTGCCGAACCACGATTTCGTCAAGTTGATAAAACGCAAGCGCCCCGGTGCGATGGTGTTGGTCGGGGGCGAGCGAGGCTGGTTTGAGGGAGCTCGTCGGGTGATCGCAGGGCTCTTTCGGTGGGTCGAGGTAACCAACGACGGCTTGCTGGTGTACCGCTCGCCGGGGTTTCGCACGAAAGGAACCGCTGCCGATGATCCGGCCATCAACCGCGAGCTGCATGATTTAGCCACGCAGCTTGCCCGCAAGGTAGGTCAGTTGCCATGACCGATGACCAGACCCGTGATTACTACCGTTGTCGCGCCACTGAGTACGAGCAAATCTACTACCGCGATCACGAGGAACGACGCCGTGAACTCAGCTCAATAGCAGACCGCTTGCAAACCATCGGCTCCGGCCGTTCCGTGCTGGAACTGGCCTGCGGCACCGGGTACTGGACCCAGGTGATCAGCCACTCGGCCAGTGAGATCACGGCTGTCGATCTGTCGCCCGAAATGCTGGCCGAGGCCCGCCGCAAGGAATATGGATGCCCGGTCGATTTCCTGCTGGCAAACCTGTATGAACTGCCCGTGCAGCCGGGACAGGCCGACATGCTGGCCTTGGGCTTCTGGTTCTCCCATGAACCCAAAGAACACTACGACGCTTTTCTAACCTACCTGAAGACACTCGTGCACCCTGACGGACTCATTTGGATGGTTGACAACAACCCGCCAGCCGAGGGACCGATCTCGCATCACGTCCGCACCGACAAGCACGGTAACAACTACAAGCGAAGATTCCTCGATGACGGGACAGAATTTGTCATCCTGAAAAACTACTTCTCACCCGATGAACTACGTCGGATGTTCCAACAGCATTTTAGCATCGAACGGCTCGACTACGACACGCACTACTGGTCGCTGGAATTGAGACTCCCCTGACGCTCCACGCTCTCCCCAGCGACCACTGACCCGTTAACCACACTCTGAAGCAGCCGCTCCCAGTGCTCACATTGGGTATGGTGAGAGAAGCGTATCTTGGCCTCCCGCTCCGCCTCCTCGGCCAGGGCAGCCGCGAGCTGCGGATTCTCGATAAGCCGCACGAGCGCCTCGGCCATCTGATCAGGATCCATCGGAGTGACCAGAAGCCCGTTGCGCTCGTGGTCGATGAGGCTGAGCGTGCCGCCATCGGCGGTACCAATCACCGGTCTGGCACAGGCCATAGCCTCGATTGTCACCATCCCGTAGGTTTCGGACTGCGATGCCATCAAGAAGCAGTCGAGTGCTGCATAGGCATATTCCGGCCGGGGCTGATGCTCGCGAAAATGTACATACTCCTGCAGTCCAAGCTGCTGCACCAGGTCCCTGACATACCCTGCATAATTGGTCCTGTCGGCAAACGACGTACCCGCAACAACCAGCAA
>CAZXRO010000099.1:0-9234 GCA_964642435.1 uncultured Ignavibacteriales bacterium | reverse complement strand
TTTATCCTCTATTAATACACATAAACCTGTTTAGAGTCCAAATCACTCTCTTCTGTTTCGCTCTCGCCATCCGCAGAGTGCGAGATGCCACTCGATGCACCGCGTTTGTGTTCCCGGGCACGAGTCACCACGGCTTCAGCCCACATTGGCAGACTGCCCGCATGTATGTGACTGTAGGCGGCAAACACATTGCCCGCGACCAAACCATCTCGATCCTGTGACAGCCCGACGCCTGTTTTCATTGCCAGACAGGTCGTTGTCTCGACCCGATCGCTCGGAGTGGAATAGTGAAACTCATGACCTTTTATCCAGGTACCAACCTCATAGAACGGGTTGGGCGCATCCACTTGAGCCTCTACGTAGCCGTGGCCAGCCGGCTTGGTGGTCATCACGAGATCAAGCGGGAAGACATTCGCCATCGCATAGCGCTGTCCTTCCCAAGTCACCGACCGTGACAGGTAGATCAGCCCGCCACACTCGGCGTAGATTGGCAGGCCATCTTTAGCCGCCTCGCGGACTGCGCTCATCAGAGCCTGATTGGCAACTAACCGTTCCGCGTGTGTCTCGGGGAATCCACCGCCAATATAGAGCGCATCGATCGATGGCAGCGTGGTATCCGCAAGCGAGTCAACCGGTATCAGCTCGGCACCGGCCCGTTCGAGGCTTTCCAGGTTCTCCGGATAATAGAACGTGAAGACGGAATCTCGAAACACACCGATTCTCACCGGATCACCGCAGGCAGGAGGATCAGTCGCCGCGGCCGCCTCTAACTCGGGGGAGCTATTGGCGATGGCGTGTATCGCATCCAGATCAAGGTACGTATCGGCGATGTCGATCAAGTGCTGTTTCACAGTCGATTGCTCAGCCAATTCGGTTGGCGGCACCAGGCCAAGGTGACGTCCGGGGATCAGGGATTGCTCTCGCTTGATCCTGGGAATGACCCCGAGGACAGGTATACCGCAGGTGGACTCAAGAGCCTGACGCACGACACTTTCGTGGCGCTTGCCGGCGATCTGATTCAGAACGACTCCGGCGATATTCACACCGGACTCAAAGGTCATACATCCGTGGACGAGGGCAGCAATGGTTCGGGTCGTTTTGGTAGCGTTGACCACCAATACAACCGGGGCTTGCAAGAGCCTTGCAAGCCCCGCAGTACTATGCGATCCGGAAACATCCTTGCCATCGAACAGGCCTCTGTTTCCTTCGATGACCGCGATATCAGAAGCAGCAGCGTGGCGGGAGAACGTCTGCGCCACCACCGATTCATCGACCAGGAAGGTATCCAGGTTCCGGCAGGTAGAGTCGGCGGCCCAGGCAAGCCAGGCGGGATCGATGTAATCCGGGCCTTTCTTGAAAGGAGCCACCGCCAGGCCGCGCTTACGCAGTCCGGTAATCAGACTCAGACTGACAATGGTTTTACCGCTGTCTCCCGACAGTCCGGCAACCACCAATCGCGGTGCTCTCACCACCATTGCCGCAACCTCCGCTTGAGAACCTTAGTCGTTCGCTGCACCCTCCCGGTGCGGAATCTCGATAAAGCTTCCGCCGAAATACGTGTAGACGCATTTCCCAGAGTTGATCAACTGCTTGATGGCCTCTTTGCAAAGCTTCTTGTCCACTTCATCGCCATAGGTTGCAATCATGGCCTTGGTCAAATCCATGGGTTTGAGCTTCTTCTTGACGACCTGAGCATCCTTGACCATCTCGTACATAGCTTCCGCTACTTCATCAACTGGCTTCATTACAAACCCCTTAGAAGGTTAGATGGGTTGACCGCTTGAAGGTCAGGCCAGCATGCTTGAAGTCATCGATGTGCATCTTGGTGAATTCAATACCAGCCATCTTGAAGAACTTCGGCCAACCAATACGGTTAATCCATTCTCCCATTCGCTCATACTTGCGGGCATTCTTCGCCCACAGTTCGACGAGATTCCGAACGGCAGAGGTGACCTCGGGCCAACGCGGCGGATTATTGGGCAAATACGGGATTGCCAGCTTGGAGAACATTGGCTCACAGCGGGCATTCGACACCTTGCCACCAACCCAGATTGAAACACCATCGTTATCCGGATCGTTCAACGGCATCGCCGGACAAACCGTGAAGCAGTTCGCGCAGTACATGCAACGCTCTTCGAGCACTTCCACCGACGGGTTGCCATCGACAGTCGCCGGGCGAATCGCCGCGGTCGGGCAAGAGGCGCTGACGTTCGGGATTTCGCACAGTTTGTTCAGGCGGCTGTGGTCGATCCGGGGCGGTTTACGGTGAATGCCGAGAATGGCAATATCGGAGCAGTGCACTGCACCACACATATTCAAGCAGCAGGCCAGAGCAATACGCAGCTTGCCCGGCAGCTTCATGTTCTCAAAATATTCCATCAAATCATCCATGACAGCCTTCACAATACCGGAAGCATCGGTCGCTGCCGAGTGGCAGTGGACCCAGCCCTGGGTATGGACGATAGCGGTGATGGAGTTGCCGAGGCCACCGATGGGATGGCCAATAGCCTTCAAGTCGGCTACCAGATCATCGATCTTCTCATCTGAATCCAGCAGGAACTCGACATTGTGACGGCTGGTGAAACGGAAGTGGCCTTTGCAGTACTTGTCAGCCAGATCACAGAAGTTGCGGATCTTCTCAATACTAATGAGACGACCCGAGGCCGCGCGAACAGTCCACAACTTGGCACCGGTCTCGGACACATGGACCATGACTCCCGGTTTGAGAATCTCATGGTATTTCCACTTGCCGTAGTTTTCCTTGATGACCGGCGGCAGAAACTGCTCGTAATGAGGCGGGCCAAAGTCAGTTCTTCTTTCCTGAACATCTGCCATGTCAAACCTCTATTAGTGTAACGTTATTGTCGTTTCTCATCTTTGACGAACAGAGGGTCAAATCAGCCCTCGTCCTCCTCATCCTCATCTTCCTCGAAGAAGACGTAGGGATTCTCACGCGGATGCGCAACCATTTCCGGGACCGGATCGAGACCGATAGCATCGAGGAAGTTCCCCATGCCAACGCGCTGGATGAACTCGCCGATACGTTCACGGTTCTTGCCTTCCTCGGACCAGACGTCCCAAATCTCTTCAATCAGCTCTTTGATGTCATCGTACGGAGGTTCCATCTTGTAGAACGGAATCAGCACTGATGAAAGCAGAGCGCCTTCGATGATGGGAGCCTTGGCGCCGATGAGGATGGTGGCACCACTGTCTTTGCCGGGACGCAGAGCCTTTGGCATGACATTAATGCAGTGCATGCAGCGCTTACAGAAGCTGTTCTCGATATGCAATTCCTTACCATCGAACTCCATGCAGCTGCCCGGGCAGCGACTGATAACGTCTTCCTGCATATCCAGGCCGCGATCGACATACTCACGAACGGCGTCCTGGTCAATACGGATCTCATCGCGCCAGGTACCGATGAATGACATGTCGGAGCGAGCGATCGAGGCCACGCAGTCATTCGGGCAACCCGAGAACTTGAATTTGAACTTGTACGGGAACGCCGGACGGTGCAACTCATCCTGATAGTGCATGGTCAAGTCATGACAGGCGCGCATGGTATCATAGCAAGCCCACTCACAGCGCGATTGACCGCAGCAGCACGAAGGGGTGCGGAGGTCCGAACCGGATCCACCTATATCGAAGTCGATCTTGCCGAGCTCTTCGAAGACTGGCTCCAGGTGCTCGGTGCGAGTTCCCAGCAAAATGATATCACCGGTCGATCCATGCATATTGGTCAGACCGGAACCGTGTTTTTCCCAGATATCACAGATCTTGCGCAGGGCATCAGAAGTATAGTACCATCCCGCAGGCTGGTTGATACGCATCGTATGGAAATGTGAAATATTGGGCCATTTGTCCGGCAGATCGGAATAGCGGCCAATAACACCGCCGCCGTAACCCATAACACCCACGATGCCACCGTGCTTCCAGTGACCAATCCTTTCATCGTAGGACTGTTCCAATTGACCGAGCAGATCTGCCGCCATAGGGCTTCCCTTGGCAGCCATCTTGATCTCTTTCACGAAGCTCGGCCAACCGCCCTTTTCAAGCTCATCGAGCTTTGGGGTTTTTGGTAGATTGTCAGCCATTGCAACTCCTCAGTTCGGATAGTAAATCGTTGAAAGTCTTCTTATTGCCTGTTTCACTCCAACGAGTTGCTTGTGATTATCGTCACAAAGTTCGATATTCCTAACGGAAATCGTCTTCTTTTTCCGGCACACTCGTTATTTTTTTCACTATTTCGTCATTTGATTTGATAATGCTTTTGGGCCACGGAGTCAAGAGCAAAATGTGAAAAATTTCCTTAACTCCCGCGATCAACACAACCCTGGACGGCGGTCCATCCGGGTTCAAATACGAGCACATATAGCCATGGCATACAATGAGTTAACATGCTCCGAAAGTAGCTCTAAGCGCCCATTCGCACGTAGAAGGCAAAATGGCATTTCATACACAAACGCTATATATCTCAATCCTATTGCTCCAGCGCCACCTCATCCCGTGACCGCAGGTCGGAAAACAAAAGAACCCCCCATGTTTGGGGGGTCCTTTGGATTCCTGGCTGATTCTGTCGACTTACATGTCCTTATAGGGATTGAGGCCGACGGACTCGATTGTCTCAAGGAAGTCGTTGAAGATCTTCGGGATCTTGTGAAATTCCGAGATGGCGACCTCGTGAACCTCGACCCGTTCCTCCTCAAGCACGAGCTGTTTGAGCTTCTCCCGGACGTTTTCCATCCGGTATTCGGCCAGCTCCGATCCTCGGACAAAGTGGCACTGGTAGTCCTCTCCCTTGCGGCATCCGAGCAATATGACACCATCGAAGCCATTGGAGAGCGCATCGCTAATCCAGATCGTATTCATCGAGCCGAGACAGCGCAACGGTATGATGCGGATCATTTCATTGTATTTCATACGCAACGAGGCAGCCATTTCCAGAGCAGGCATGGCGTCGTTCTCGCACACAAAGGCAAGAATACGCGGCTTCTCATCGAACTCATCGGGCATGGAGATCGACCGGATCATGTTTGACACCATGCTGATGTTGTAGTTCTTGAAGGTGATGATCCGCTCGGGACAGGCGCCCATGCATACGCCGCAGCGTCGACAACGGAAAGGATTGGGTTTCGGCGTGCCCTTGTCGTCTTCATCGAGGGCGCCGAAGGGACATTCCTCAGTACACCGTTTGCACTGCGTACAGCGCTGCAGGAAGAACTCGGGATAGGACAGATCGCCCGCGCGTGGGTGCACCGCAGAACCCCGCGCAACCGACTCAACCGCCTGGATAGCCTTCAGGCCAGCGCCATAGGCATCGTTGATAGAGCTGGCGATATCCATCGGCGAACGCACGCCACCAACAGCGTAAACGGCCGTCCGACGAGTTTCATACGGGAAGCAGATGAAGTGTGAGTCAGGGAAACCGTATTTCAGGGTGGGCAGGTCTGTTCCTTGCCGATATGAAAGGTTCAGGATCTTGGCACCCTTCTCTGCTCCGGCGGCAGCCTTCTTGCCATCCTCCAGGGCCTCTTCTTCCTCTTCCTTCTTCGGGATCTCACCGGCGTCGAGCATCTCGGCAACTTCGGCCATGACATCGAGGTCACCCTTGACACCCTCGACCTTGGTAGTCGGCACCATGCCGGCAGCCAGGACGACCATGTCAGCCTTAACCTGGATATCATCGCCAAGCAATGTCTCGGAGACGTTGACAGTCACGCGTCCGTCGCCATTGGCGGTTACCTCACCAATCTCGCCCTTGGTGAAGAAAATGCCCTCGTCGGCCTGAGCGTTCTGATAGAAAAGCTCGTACTGCTGGGGCGAGCGCAGGTCCTTGTAAATGATATAGACCTTGGCATTGGGATACATCTCGCGCACGTACTTGGCTTGCTTAATCGACACACGACAGCATACCGCCGAGCAGTACGGCAGGTGGTCTTTGTCTCGAGAGCCGGCACACTGGATGAAGGCGACGCTTTCGGGCGCCTTGCCATCGGACGGGCGCTTGATCTGTCCGCTCTTCATCATCTCTTCCATCTGGACGTTGGTGACGACATCGGGTGATACGCCATATCCCCATTTGCCCAGTTTCTCGGGATCATAGGGCTTCCAACCAGAAGCGAGGATGATTGAACCAACCTGGAACGGTTCCGGCGAGCCGTTATTCAACTCGACCATAAACTCACCGGGCTGGCCCTTGCTCTTCTTAACCGTGGAGGACTTGTGGACCGTGATATTCTCGTGAGACTCCACGGCCTTGACCAAGGTATCGAGATCGAAGTCCTCAAGCGAGTCGTAAGGAGGTTGCTTGGGAAAGACCTTGGCGAACTTGGCGACCCAACCGCCAAGGTGGTCTTCCTTTTCAACCAGGTGCACCTTGTAACCGGCATCGGCAATCGCGCGAGCGGCTGTCATACCGCCAACACCACCACCGACCACGAGCACATCCTTGGACGTTTCAGCCGTGAACGGCTCTGGTGGCTCGGTGTTATTCACCTTGGCCAGCCCCATCATCACATAGTCCCGGGCCAGCATTTCCATGTCTTCTTCATCGTCGGTCTCGTGTGTCCAGGCGACATGCTCACGCAACGAGACGCGTTCGGTCAACACGTGCTCACCGAAATCAAACAACTCCGGGAAGACACGTGGCGAACAAGCGCCAATCACGACTCTGTTGAGACCCTCGGATTCGATATCTTTCTTGATCTGCTCCACCGCTTCGCGGGCACACATGACGTCCTGGGTCTTGCACACGGCGACATTCTTGCCCTTGCCGGCTTCTGCAACGAGTTTGTCGACATCGACGGCTTTAGCGATGTCACAACCCTTGCAAATGTAGATTCCTACTTTGGGATCCATCGCTTACCTCCTTGCCCCGACGTTCATAGCCTTCAGGGCGGCTCCGGTGCCATCCTGTACCGACTGCGAGACATCGAGCGGCCTGACCGCAACACCGGCACCGACAACACCATTCTGCTCGGAGCCCTGGATGACGAAGCCGAACTCGTCCAGTGGTGTATCCAGCGGCGGTTTGACGTCGACGTTGTTTGGCACCATGCCGGTCGCCAGAACAGCCATTTCGACCTCTGTCTTTGTGATCTCTCCTGTCAGCGTGTTTTCTGCCTCAAGAATGGGATTCCCGTTGGCGGCGTTTTCGGTGATGCGAGCGACCTTTCCACGATGGAAATGGATCTTCTCATCTTCCTGACGCTTGACGTAGAAGTCCTCCATACGGCCGGGTGAACGCACATCAATATAGAAGATGTGGACTTCGGCATCGGGATACTGCTCCCTCACATAGGTTGCCTCCTTCATCGAGGCCAGACAGCAGATCGCGGAGCAGTACGGCAGATGATTCTCATCACGGGAGCCGGCACATTGCACGAACCCGATCGATTTGATTTCGCTCTGATCGGACGGCCGCAGAATCTTGCCCTCGGTGGGACCGGTTGGGGCAGCCAGTCGCTCCATCATCACGTTGGTAACGACGTTCTTGATCTTGCCGAAACCGAGGTTGTCCAGTTTGGTGGCATCGTACGGTTTCCAGCCGGTAGCCCAGACGATGGCTCCGACCTTGGCCGTAAGGGTGCGAGGCTGCATATCCAGCTCGATCGCGTCATACTCACACGCCTCCACACACTTCTTCATGGCTGGGTCGTTGACGTACTCAGGATCGATCACGTAGCGCTGTGGATAGGCCATAATATGAGGCAAGTATATTGCCTTGGTCTTATCCATACCAAAGTTGAAATCGTTGTCGCGCTCGATCTCACAAACCTTGGCGCACTCACCACAGCATGTGCAGCGCTCGTTGACGTAGCGTGGCTTCAGTGTGATCTTGACCTCAAGATCACCTGGAGAACCACTGACTGACTCGATCTCGGCCAGCGTCAGCACCCGAATATGTGGATTGATTCGGATACGCTTCAGGTTGATTTCTATTCCGCAGGTAGGCGGACACAGTTTGGGGAAATACTGATACGACGAGGCAACGCGGCCGCCTATTGTAGGCTGACGTTCCAGAAGGATAACGTCGCGCCCGACCTCAGCGGTCTCGATGGCCGTTGTCATACCGGCGATGCCGCCCCCGACTACGAGTGTCTCCGCGTGGATGACATCGTCGCCCGGTTCGTACTTGGCCATATCTATCTCCTTATCGCCAACGCCCAACTAATTGTGGGCTAACGTGTTAGTATGTTCTGATCATCGCAAGCTTGTGAAGTTCGTAACAAACTTTCCGGCTAATTAACGATCTTGCAAGCATTTTGTCAAGTGGTTACCGGGCAAACAGGGCCAAAAATCGGGCATATTATCCATGTCCTGTCATGCCACTGCCGTCTCACTGCTACCTATTCGATCCGATTCATGAGTTCCTGTACCGCCCGGACCAGCTGGGGATCGCGATCGTTGATAAAATCATCGGGGAGATTCTCTACCACGATGTCAGGGTGTCGAGGCGCCAGATCGGTATCCTCCATCTCCGTTGTATAGGCTCCCCATGACGGACGGCGGATGCGGGTGCCATCGATCAGCTCGTACGAGCTGGTGCCGATCACAGCCCCGCTGGTGTGCGTGCCGATGATGGGACCAAGCTGCAGTTTGCGAAAGCCTTCGGCAAAGATCTCCGCGTTGGAACCAGAGGAACTGTTGATCAGCAGAGCCAGTGGCCGCTCCCACGCCTTGGAGCGCATCTTGTTTTCGGAGATCGGTGGTTCGCCTCGGAAGGTACGCATGATATATGGTGATTTGACGAGCGTCCCCAGCATGTGCACGGCTGTCCAGCCACCGCCGTTGAACCGCACATCAACAATGGCCCCGAGCTTGGTTTCGGCAACATTCACCAGTTCCTGTTCAAAACGCTCCAAGCTGGGTTGATTCATCCCGCGAATGTGCAGGTAAGCCAACTGGCCGTTGGAGAGCGAATCGACTATTGCGCGATTTCGCATTACCCAGGCTTCGTAACGGTGATTGAATTCAGCGCCGCCGGATTCAGGCTTGATCTCAATCTCGGTGCCTTTGCCGCCTGCCTTGTCGGTAACAGTCAGTGTCAGTCGACGGCCGCGAGTGCCCGCAAGCAGGCTGTTGATGTTGCTTGTGGCATTGGCTGGGGTACCATCGATTGCTGTCACGATCTGTCCGGACTCCAAGCCGGCCCGAACCGCCGGCGAGTGCGGCAGCACCTGCTTGATGCGCAACAGTCCCTCACTCTGCAGCGATGCATAGTCCCAGTCGATA
>CAZXRO010000098.1:474-9454 GCA_964642435.1 uncultured Ignavibacteriales bacterium | reverse complement strand
CGGTTCGTTCCCGTCGGGTATCGGACCGGCGCAGGCCTCGGGGCAGCTCACCGGCGCACCGACCGACCTGACCTACACTCTCCCGGGGCCGGGCGGTCCTGACGGTGGCGACGGCGACGGTTCGTGCGACTTTTCAACCGGCAAGTGGGTCGTTGTCGGCTTCCCGCAAATGATCACCACCTGCAACGGCGCCAACACCGATTTCATCATCTTCACCAATACCGCCACCACCGGCGCGGCACGAGTTATCTTCCGCGCCAACGGTACCCCGGTCGACACGGTCACACTCAGCGTCCCCGGCGGCACCGCCGGCTCCGGCATGGGTGGAATCACCTTTGACATGCCGGATGGTATCACCTTCAACGAGGTCTACATCAAGAGCATTTCTGGCGGTTTTGAGTGCGATGCGTTCGCAGCACGCACCGAGCCGTCGAGCACAACCTCGGACATCTGCTTCTTTGCCGATACATCCGGCGTCTACCAAATCACGGTGACCGCGACCGATGCCTGCGGCAACGTCGGCACCGGTACGGCCGTGGTGAATGTCGCCCTGAACAGCGCTCCGGTCGTCAACGCCGGCGTTGATCAATCCCTGTTCGTGTGCGAATTCGGCGAGATCTGTCTCGGTGTGGATATCACCGATCCCGACAACAACCTTGCGACCAGCTTCATCCACTCCGGACCGGGCACGCTTGCCGGCGGACAGGTCTGCTTCACCCCGACCACCAGCGGCTCGCATACGATAGTCGTCGGGGCTACCGATGATTGCGGCCTGACCGCCTACGACACCGTGGTGGTCACCACCAGCGACAACAACCCGCCAATCGCGACCAACCCGCAACCCGTCACAACCTTTGCGTGCGAAGCCCAGCAACTATGCCATACGTTCGTTGCCACCGATCCCAATGGCGGCACGCTTTCCTGGACACTGCTGACCGGCCCCGGCTCGATTACAAACGAGGGCGAGTATTGTTTCACCCCCGATGTAAGCGGCAGCTATATCGCAACGGTTGCTGTCGTCGACTCTTGCGGCCTCGCCGATACAACTTCGATTACCTACAATGTCACAATAAACACTGCCCCGATGGCGGTCGATCCGTCGCAGACGTTCGAGCTGTTCCAGTGCGATCCCGACCAAGTGTGCTACCAGTTTGTCGCCAATGACAATGAGGGGGGCACATTGGTCTGGACGCTGATAAGCGGCCCGGCCGGTGCGACGGTCGACGCCAACGGTCAACTCTGCTTCACCCCTGACCAGAGTGGTTCCTTCACCGCGGTGGTTCAGGTGGCCGACTCGTGTGGCGCTGCCGACACTGCCGATGTCACCTACGATATCGAACTCAATGAGGCACCAACAGTAGCTCTCGTAGACGACACGACGCTATTGCTGTGTCAGCCTCAGGAGATCTGCCTCGGCTACACCGTTGATGATGCCAATGGCAACTACGGCCTCACGGAGGAAATGCTCGAGGGCTACGGCACCATCGACACCGCCACCAACCAGATCTGCTTCACCCCGACCGCGAGCGGCACCTACAACTTCGTCGTTGGCGTCACCGATGACTGTGCAGCTACGGGAGCAGATACAGTCGAGGTGGCCGTCACCATGGGTGAAGCTGCAACGATTGCCTGCCCCACCGATCCGGTGACTGTCAACCTCTGCTCCGTCGATCAAGTGTGCGAACAACTGGATATCGAACCCAACGACGCCACTGTGACAACCTCCTTCGGAACCTGGGCCAACGACCAGCTTTGCTTCACGGCCGACACCTCCGGCACCTACGAGATTGAAGTCATTGCCTCCGGCGTATGCGGCGCCGACACCTGCCTGGTCACATTCGAGGTGAACATAGGCCAGGCCGCACAAATCAACTGCCCGCAGCCACAGACCATGTTCCTGTGTGACATGGATACGGTCTGCATACCTGTCGGCATCAATGGCAGCGACCTTGCAGTGACCGTGTCGCCAATCGGCCACTTCCAGGCGGGTAATGTCTGCTTCGAGGCCGATACTTCCGGACAATACGAAATCCAGGTCATCGCCAGTTCACCGTGCGGTACCGACACCTGCGTAGTCACTGCCGACATCACGATCAATGAGGCGCCCGTCACCACGAACCCCACAACTCCCGTTGACACATTCCTGTGCGATGCCGCCCAGATCTGCTACCAGTTCGACGCTGCCGATGCCAACGGCGGCTCCCTCACTTGGTCGCGCGTAAGCGGCAACGGTACCGTGACTCCCGACGGCCTGTGGTGCTTCAACGCCAATGCGACCGGCAGCAAGACGGTAACGATCGCGGTTGCCGATTCCTGTGGTGCCGCCGACACCGTGTCGATGACCTACAACGTGACGATCAACTCCGCGCCGGCCCTGGCGTTGGGTAACGATACCAGTTTCTTCCGCTGCAACCTGTCCAACATCTGTCTGCCGTACACCTTGAGCGATCCCGATGACAATCTGGACGTCGTGGAATTGCTCTTCGGCAACGGCACGCTGCAGCCGGATGACGATCTGCTGTGCTTCACGCCGGCAGCTCCGGGCACCTATCAGTTCATCGTGCGGGTCGCCGATGGCTGTGGTGCCCAGGATATTGACACGCTCAATGTTACAATCAACCTCAACAGCGCGCCGATTGTCGACGCCGGCGACGACCTGACGCTGTTCGAATGCGCGCCAACCGAAATCTGCTGGTCGGCCAGCGTCAGTGATCCCGACGGAAACCTCACCGGCTCCTCGCTTGTCGACGGACCGGGAACGTTCGACGGCAGCCAGATCTGCTTCACCCCCACCGCCACCGGCGAATACACCTTCGTCCTGCAGGGCACCGATGGGTGCGGATTGACCACTCTCGACACGGTCGTGATCGACTTCACGCTCAATAGCCCGCCAATCGCCAATGCCGGTGGCACTCGCACCGAGATCTTCCTGTGCGAGCCCCAGCAGCTTTGCTGGCCGGCTGGATGTTCCGATCCCGATGGCAACCTGGTTGACTGTGCTCTGGTCGAAGGCCCCGGCACGTACGACGGTAGCCAGATCTGCTTTACACCATCAGCCACCGGCGACTACATGTTCGTGCTCGAAGCTACCGATGCCTGCGGCCTGACCGACCGAGACACTGTCGTGTTCCCGGTCACGGTCAACTCCGATCCGGTCTGCACCCTGCCGAACGATACGCTGATCTTCCAGTGCGATCCGCAGGAAGTGTGCCTGCCGGCATTTGCCACAGATATCGATCAGAACATCACCTCCGCCCAGATCGTCTCGGGCCCGGGTGAGTTGATCAACGGTGAGTGGTGCTACACTCCGTCCACCGATCAGGCGGTCACCGTGACCGTCCGCTTCGAGGACTACTGCGGCGCCTTCTGCGAGGGCACCTTCACGGTCGAGTTCGACATCAATGGCGCACCGTTTGTGGAGTTCGGCAACGACACCACCATCTTCCAGTGCACGGCTGAGGAGATATGCCTGCCGTACACCGCGGGTGATCCCGATGATGGCCGCCCACTGACACTCGAGCTCGAACCCGGCGTCGGCACACTGGATGAACTCGAGGGGCAGATCTGCTTCACGCCTGCTGCGGCCGGTGAGTATACGTTCGTTCTGAACATCGCCGATGAGTGCGGCGACGCCGACTCGGATACGATAACAGTCACCGTCGAAACCAACTCTGCACCGGTAGCCAATACCGGCGCCGACCAGACGCTCTTCGTTTGCGACACGCAGACTGAAATCTGCTGGAGTGCGGGATGCTCCGATGTCGATGGCAACCTGACCGACTGCATCTTCAACGGCCCCGGCACCTATGACGGCTCCTCGATCTGCTTCACCCCCAACAGCTCCGGCGACTATGTCTTCACACTGAAGGCGATCGACGAGTGCGGTCTGCAGCATATCGATACAGCGACCATCGCCGTTACCGTCAATAGCGCACCCGAGATCGCGCTCGAGGATGACATCAGCACACAACTCTGCCAACCCGAAGAAATCTGCTTGAACTACACAGTGGATGACGCGGACGGCACCAGCGGTCTGGTTGAAGCCATGGTCTCCGGTTTCGGTACCCTGGACACGGCAACCAACCGGGTATGCTTCACACCGACCACCGCCGGTACCTACGAGTTCGTCCTGAGTGTCACCGACAGCTGTGGTGCAGCCGCGCTCGATACCGCCACGGTCACCGTTACCTTCGGCGAGGCCGCGCAGATCGAATGCCCCGGCTCTGCCATCGAGGTATCGCTCTGCCAGGTCGAGACCGTGTGCTACCTGCTTGATATCGCACCTGCCACCGCGACTGTCACGACCTCCTTCGGAACTTATAGCGGCGGCGAGCTGTGCTTCCTGGCCGATACCTCCGGCGTGTATGAGATCGAGGTTATCGCCGAAGCCGATTGTGGCGCCGATACCTGTCAGATGACCTTCAATGTCGATATCGGGCAGGCAGCCGAGATCACCTGTCCGGAACCACAGGATATCTTCCTGTGTGGTACCGGCACCGAGTGCCTCCCGATCTCCGTGATGACACCCGGCGCGACCGTGACCGTCAGTCCGATCGGCAGCTACAATGCCGGTAACATCTGCTTCCCGGTCGATTCCAGCGGCTACTACGAACTCGAAGTAATCGCAACCACCGACTGCGGCGCTGATACGTGTACAGTGATCGCGAATGTGACGATTAACACGCCGCCAGTTGCCGATCAGCCCGATCCCGCTGTAGTCGACACGTTCATCTGCCAAAGCGATCAGATCTGCTACCAGTTCACGGGCAGCGATGTCGACGGCGGACCCCTCACCTGGTCACGCGTGACCGGCAATGGCACAGTAACCCCCGATGGTCTCTGGTGCTTCAACGCCTCCGCCAGTGGCAACTACACGGTGACGGTGCAGGTGGCCGACTCCTGCGGCGCTACCGCGACTGCCAGTCTGACCTACAGCGTGACCATCAACACCGTGCCGCAGATCTCCGTCATGACCACCGACACCACCCTCTTCGCCTGCAGCGGCGAAGAAGTCTGTGTAACCTATACTGTTAGCGATGCCGATGCCGGCGATATCCTCACTGAGGCCCTGGTAAGCGGCGAAGTCGCGATTGACACCATCGCCAACACGATCTGCTTCATACCGGATACAAGTGGCATCTACGCTTTCACCCTATCGGTCACCGATGGGTGTGGAGCCCAGGACAGCGATGCCGCGACGGTCTCGGTTGAACTCAACCTTCCTCCGGTCGTCAATGCCGGGCAGGACGCTTACCGGTTCATCTGCGAGCCACAGATCGTCTGCCACGAAATCGACTTCACCGACCCGGATAACAACCTCGACTCCGTTTATGTCACCAGCGGCTTTGGTTATATCAGTGGTCGCGAGGTCTGCTTCGAGGCCGACACGGCCGGCGTCTATATGTTCACGATCGAAGCGGTTGATGCATGCGGCCTCACTGCGTCTGACGACGTGACTCTCACCATCGACATCAACTCGCCACCGATCTGCCAGGTGCCTGCCGACACGGCTCTGTTCCAGTGCACACCGACCCAGATCATGCTGCCGGTCAGTGGCGTGGATGCCGACGACAACCTCAACCATTGCGAGATCATCTCAGGCCCAGGTACACTGACCAGCGGCAACTGGAAGTTCACTCCGACAGTCGCCCAGGCAGTCACTGTCGGCATCATGTGTGTCGATGATTGCGGCGCGGTCTGCACCGACTCATTCACGGTCGATATACAACTCAACACCAAGCCGGTGGTCGACCTCGGCGATGACACCACACTCTTCCTATGCAACCCCAGCCCATACTGCTGGCCGGTGGATATCCAGGATGCCGACGACAACCTCACCCAGGTCGAACTTGTCCAGGGTCCCGGTAGCTATGATGATGTCAGCGGCGAAATCTGCTTCTCACCGGGCGTCAACCCGCAGACATACACCTTTGTCCTTTCGGCCACCGATGCCTGTGGCGCTATCGGCTACGATACCGTCAATATCGAGATAAACTATAACTCTGCCCCAACGCTCAACCCGCCCCCGGATTTCATCGCTTACCTGGATGAACCGGGCGAGGTTTGCTTCGACGTCAACCCTGACGATGTCGATGGCAATCTTTCCAGCGTGTCGGTGGCTCCCATCGGAACCTACAACAGCGCCAGCGAGCGAGTTTGCTTCACCGCCGACAGCACTGGCGAGTACTGTTTCGTGGTGACAGCCACCGACGCGTGTGGGGCGAAAGCGGTAGATACGGTCTGCCTGACCATCCAGCTCGATGAGTGCATCCACGTGCAGATCGAAAAGACCCACAACTCCTACCAGGGTCTTATCGAACAGGTCGATATCATCCTCAACGGCACCGGCAAAGCCCTCGGCGGCTTTGACCTGCTGATCGCTTACGATCAATCCGCCCTCAGCATCTCCAACATCCACCCCGGCGACGTCATTACATCTTGTGGCTGGGAGTACTTCACCTACACCTTCGGCGCCTCCAATTGCGGCTCCGGTTGCCCGAGCGGCCTGGTGCGGATCATCTCCATCGCCGAGACCAACAATGGACCCAACCACCCGGATTGCTTCCTCGAGGATGCTATCGGCAGCCTGGCGACAATCGACTTCCTCGTCTCCAACGATGCCACGCTCGAGTGCCAGTACGCCCCGGTCGAGTTCTTCTGGCTCGATTGCGGCGACAACACCATGTCCAGCAAAGAAGGCGACACCCTGTGGGTCTCCCGCGAGGTGTACAGCTTCGAGCTGAACAACATCACCGACTATAGCTGGGGCTTCCCCGGCAAGTTTGGCGCGCCCGATCCCTGCCTGATCGGTGGCGGCGAGGGCAAACCCAAGCCAATTCGCTGTATCGACTTCACCAACGGCGGTGTGGATATCGTCTGCGCCGACTCTATCGATGCCCGCGCGGATCTCAACCTCAATGAGATCCCGTGGGAGATCGCCGATGCCGTCCTGTACAGCAACTACTTCGTCTACGGCCTCTCGGTGTTCACCATCAACCAGGCCGGGCAGATTGCGGCCTCCGATGTCAACGCCGATGGTATCACGCTCAGCGTGGCCGACCTGGTATACCTGATCCGCGTGATCCGTGGCGATGCGCCGCCGAATGGCAAGATCTCCGCGCATGCGGAGCACACTACCGAGGTGCGACTGGCCGATGGCGTGCTGAGTATCGCGCAGACCGATGTCGCCGTGGGCGCGCTGTCCATGACACTCGCCGGAGAGGTGGCGCCGGTGCTGCACGATGACGCCGAGGGCATGGAGCTTCGCTACAACTTCGATGGCACCAACACCCGCGTGCTCGTCTACAATATCGATGGCGATATCTGGCTAAGCGAGGGTCCCGTGTTCACGGTTGAGGGCACGCCGGAGATTATCGAGATCGAGGCCGGCAGCTCCGAGGGTGCCGTCATGAACGCCAAGGTGACGGATATTCCGCGCGAGTGGAAGCTCTCGCAGAATTACCCGAACCCGTTCAATCCAATCACGACAATCGAGTTCTCGCTCAAGGAGACGACCGACTGGAAACTGACCATTTACAACATTCTCGGTCAGACCGTAGATCGCTTCTCCGGCAGCAAGGATATCGGCATAAAGAAGATCCAATGGGATGCCCGAAGTTACGCGTCCGGAGTATACTTCTACAAACTCGAGGCTGGTGACTTCAGCGACACCAAGAAGATGGTCTTGCTCAAGTAGACCACAAAAGACCTCTTTGTGGGTCAGTTCCCACGACCCACTAACTGTCCAAAGCGCCTCGCTGTCCGTCCGCAGCGGGGCGCTTTACTATTCGTTACTCTGGCCTGCCTGACGGCCTGAGCCCCTGATTGAGGTGTGGATTGAGGCGGGATGCCAGCGCGGATAATAGCTTGCATAGCTTTGGGTCATCATGTATCTTTTAGTACACAATCAAGAGTTCATGTCACTCTTTGCCTTTCGGGGGTCTGCAATGAAACGGAAGTCTCTCTTATTGGCAGCATGCCTTGTGGCCGTGGTATGCTCAATTGGCAACGCCCAGCCCATCCCGGGTGGGGAAGTGGAGTTGGTCGACATCACCGGTTCGGTGTACTTCCAGGATTCGCTGGCGTATAGCCATGATGTCACCGTGCACTTCGCCATCAACAACAGCACTGCAGTCAATATTGATGGAATGACAACTGGTTTCGCGATCTATACCGACAACGGCACCGGATTCTCGGTCTCGCCGGACGTCAACAAGTGGAAGACCACGATGGCCGCGTTCTTCGACGGCGGCCAGTTCGTAAGTACCTTTAGCAATGACGGCTTGGGAGCCGATACGGTCGGGTTCAGTGCGTTCAAGATTTTCTATGACGGCATACCCGCAGGTGAGAGCGTACAGTCGATCGACTTGCATATCCACATCGGTGACGAAACCAGCGGCGCCACGGAGCTGTGCATTGATTCTTGCTTCTACCCCCCGGGTGGTTCGTGGCTGTGGTCCGGCGCCGATGGCGTAGGTCGCATCCCCGACTGGGGCGGTCCGTACTGCTGGAATCTCGTTTACGTCGATACACCATGGCCACCGACGGTTACACCGCCACCTCCGGATCTTGTCGAGGCATCCTATTGCGAGACACTGGAGCTGACGTTCACGGCCGTCAATTGGGATGACGGCCCCCCCTTCGACTGGGCAGTGACTGATGGTATCGGCGACTTCGGTCCAGATGACGGCTTCGGCACTGCGACGTGGTGGTACACACCCTCTGAGGCTGACATCGGCGAACCGCGGTTTACGACTTTTGAAGTGTGCAACCAGTATGGTGCATGCTGTGAGTACACAATCAACTTCGAGTTTACGAACGAAAGCCCGGTGTTCATCAGCGGGTGTGACGCGGTGTCCCAAGGCGCAGTTGGTGCCACCATCACGGCTCAGATGGCTGCGTACGACTTCAACTGCGATCCCGTCACGCAGTTTCAGCTCACTGCAGTAGATCCGGAGCCAGCGGGCCCGTATAGCTTTCA
>CAZXRO010000098.1:0-464 GCA_964642435.1 uncultured Ignavibacteriales bacterium | reverse complement strand
CATACAAACACTGGACGGCTTATCTACCACTCAGTCCAGGCCGATGCTGGTGTAATCTATGACTTCACGGTGCGGGCTACCGATGACCTGGGAGCATATGATGAATGTGTGACCTCAATTAGCGTGCTGGATACTGTTATCTGTGGCGATGTCAACGGTGATCTGGCTACCAACATCTCGGATATGACCTACCTGGTGGAGTTCCTGTTCAACGACGGTCCGGAGCCGGTGGCGACGTTTGCGGCCGACTTCAACTGCGATGGTGCTGTGAACATTACAGATATGACCTACCTGGTCACGTACCTGTTCAATGACGGCCCCGCCCCGTGCGAGAACTGCCCGTAGCAACATACATCTGCTGAGAATTCTGAGCGCCCTGCTGCATCCCGCGGCAGGGCGCCTCTCTTTGCCTCACTCCCGCTTGAGATCCACCACCGTCGCACCCCAGCCGCCGCCGCTGCCCC
>CAZXRO010000097.1:0-9460 GCA_964642435.1 uncultured Ignavibacteriales bacterium | reverse complement strand
CATTCAGACCGTCAACGACGGTGTTGGGTTCATGAATTACACTGCTCACTGTGGTCACACAGGACATGGAGACCCGTCGTTTACTGTATCCGACATCAACAACCTGACCAATGAGCACAAGTATCTCCTCGGCATTGGTAACTGCTGCTTAGCGAGTACCTTTGGCGATGACTATTCCACACCGTGCTTTGCCGAGGCCTTCGTGCAAGCAGAGAACAAGGGTGGTATCGGCTACATCGGTGGCACGAACTCCACGTACTGGGATGAGGACTACTACTGGGGCGTTGGTTACGGTCCGGTGATCGGTGATGGTCCTACTTATGAACAGACTGGTCCCGGTGCTTATGATGGGCTTTTCCACGATCACGGTGAGCCGGTCAGCCAGCACTATGTGACCAACTCGGCCATCTTCTTCGCGGGCAACATGGCGGTCACGGAGTCGGGGTCGTCTCGTGAGGCCTACTACTGGGAAATCTACTGTCTGATGGGTGATCCCTCGGTCATGACCTACCTTGGCATTCCCGCGGTGAACAACGTTTCCCATGCCAGCACGATCCTGATGACCGCGACTGACTTCGAGGTCCTGGCGGATCCGGGTTCATATGTCGGCTTGACCATGAATGGCGTTCTTCATGGCGCCGGTTATGTCGATGCCTCTGGAGCCATAACGCTCCAGTTGGATGCCTTTGGTGTGCCCGGAACGGCCAAGCTGGTTGTCACCGGTCAGAACAAGCAGCCATACGTGGTTGATCTTCAGGTTATCGCCCCCAATGGTCCCTATGTTGTCTATGATTCGAGCGACTACAATGACGCTACCGGCAATATGGACGGTCTTGTGGACGCTGGCGAGACAATCGCTATGGGCCTCCAGGTGAAGAACGTCGGTCCGGATGATGCCTACAATGTCGAGGGTTTCTTGTCCACGACTGACACGTTCGTCACGATCACCGACGACTATGAGACCTTCGGTACTGTCACTGGTAACGATGGTATCTCGTACGTTGCCGATGCCTACAGCTACAAGGTAGCGGCGACTGCTCCGGACAATCACAAGATCAAGTTTGACTTGAGCGTAACTGGTACCGACCGGGATACCTGGGAGGGTAGCTTCAACGTCACGGTGCATGCCCCTGTACTCAGCTTCGTTTCGGTGGAGGTCCTGGATTTCGCCGGTAACAACAACGGCATCCTGGATCCAGGTGAGACGGCCGATGTGGTGGTAACACTTGAGAACTCTGGCTCGGCTGTTGCCGGGTTCACCTCAGGACTCCTCACTGAGACCGACATGTACGTCACGGTTGATGACGACTATGGTGACTTTGGCGATATTCCCGCCGAAGGCGGCACGGCTGACAACAGCGTTGACGTCTTTACGGTGACGGCCGATGGAGCCTGCCCGATGGGGCACCTGCTAACCAGCGACCTGACGCTCACTTGTGACCTCGGCTATGAAGTCGTGCTCAGTTTCGACATGATTGTCGGTGACCGTGAGCCGATCTGGGTCGATGACTTTTCAGTTGATCAAGGGTGGACCGGCCTCGGCGGCAGTGCTGAGTGGACAATTGGTCCCTGTGTTGGTGGTACCGGTACAGACGGAAGTGGCGGCCCGGATCCCTCAGAGGACCACAGCGCTACCGAGGATAACCAGGTGCTCGGCAACGACCTGACCTCCGGCTCCGGCGGCGATTACAATGCCAATATCAGCGGGACCCAATGGGTCTATTCGCCAGTGATCGACTGCTCGGATTATGACGGTATCGAGCTGTATTTCTGGCGCTGGTTGGGCATAGAGTCATCCAGCTATGACCACGCCTACCTGGAAGTGTTCGATGGTTCCGCGTGGCAGCGCTTGTTCGAGAACGGCGCCACGATGGACGACGGTTCATGGACTGAGCAGTTCTATGATGTATCCGCTTATGCCGACGAGAATCCGAACTTCCAGATTCGTTTTGGAATGGGTTCTACCGATGGTTCAGTGCAGTACTGCGGCTGGAATATCGATGACCTTCTGCTCAAGGGCTACAATCAGGCCACGGGCACAGCGGTCATGGATCTGCAGGTAACCGATATTGCCGACACCCTGCACCAGGATGAATCCGCGATACATAGCTTCTGGATCAAGAACACTGGTGATGGCAAGCTCAAGGTCACGTTCACCTCCGATGAGCCATGGATCAGCCATAACAACATGATGGTCCAGGTCTATCCGTACGACAGCCTTGAGTTTGAAGTGACTCTCAACGCCACTGGCATGATCCCGGGTGATTACTCGGCCATGATTTCATATACCACTAACGACGGTACTCATCCCGAGGGTGACATACCGGCCATGTTGCATATCCCCGCACCGATTATGGGAATGTCGCTGGCTGAGATCGATGAATCGCTCGCTCCTGCTGAGACGGTCGATGTGCCGTTGGTCATCGACAATACCGGCCCCGGCCGTCTGACCTGGTCGATGTCCTGCACGATGTTCAGCGGTAAGGATGCTCGTCCGCAGATGATGACCTCTGAGCAGGAAGCCATCTTAGGGTACCACGAGATCGACGACAAGAAGGGTGCCGAGGCGGAGCCATTCTTTGCACCGCTTGAAAAGGGTGCCGGCGGTCCCGATGCTTATGGGTATCGTTGGACCGATTCCGATGAACCATCGGGTCCCGCATTCAACTGGGTCGACATCTCCAGTGTCGGTACTGAAGTCGCACTTGGCGATGACGATGACGACGGTCCCTTCGCAATCGGATTCATGTTCCCTTACTATGACAACGTCTACGATGAAATCTATATCGGCTCCAACGGTATAGTTGGCTTCGAGGCCGGTGTCAGTTCTTACAGCAACCAGGCGATGCCCACCAGCAGTGCTCCGAACAACATCATAGCAATGTGGTGGGACGATCTGGATCCGGAGGAGAACGGTCATATCTGGTATTACTACGATGCTGACCAGCAGCGCTTCATCATCACCTATGATGACATCCGCAACTACCAGTCACCTACGGGCACCGGTTCGCTGACCTATCAGCTTATCCTGTACCCCGATGGCAAGATGCTGCTTCAGTACAAGCAGATGGATCCTGGCGCAGATAATCTCGAAGGCGCCACAATCGGTATTGAGGATGCCATGGGAACAGATGGTCTGGAGATCTGCTATAACCAGGCCTACATGCACGACTCGCTGGCCATCATGATCAGTGCGTGGCGCTGGTTATCGGCCATGCCGATGGTCGGAACGATAGAGCCGTTCACCTCTGACACGGTCATGGTGACCCTCAACGCTGCCGATCTTGAGGAAGGCGAATACACTGGCCAGGTCGACATGTCCTGTAACGACCCGCAGCATCCGAGTGGATCGATTCCGGTAACCTTGACTATCTCCACGTACATCTGTGGTGATGTCAACGGAGACCAGGCAGGGCCGAATGTTCAGGACCTGACGTACTTCGTCGATCACCTGTTCAATGATGGCCCCCCGCCTCCGCAACCGGCCGCAGCCGATGTTGACGGAGTACCGGGCCTGGCCATTACCGATCTGACCGCAATGGTTGAATTCCTGTTCAATGAAGGCGGCCCACTGACTTGCCAATAGCCTGAATTGACAAGATACAGCTTGATGAACAGCAGCCGCTTCCTTTCGGAAGCGGCTGCTTTGTGTGGATACAAAATGGATCGGCAAATGGTTTGCGTAAACCGGGTTGTCGGTCTATATTCCTGTAGACGAATCTCTCTATCACACCGTCGATATACTGCCGACTTATCACATCTATTTGGAAGGATCAGAAAACATGGATAGAGGATACGGTTGTCCCCTCGGCAGTCGAGTTGCTCTACTGACTATGGTGTTGGTGGGTGTCTTGTTGCCCTGCATTCCAATGGCCCAGATGGATGGTGAACCGTTCTGGATCAGCGGCGAAGACAATCTGTACCACACCGGAATGATGTGGCGCGACTTCAACAACGACGGCTACATCGATGTGTTCTTTTCCAACGGCAATGATATCGTTCTGGCACCCAACACGATCTATATCTCGCAGGCGGGACAACTTCCAGCATCGGCAACATGGTCGTCTGCCAATGCCGAGTACTCCGGCCATTGTGCGGTAGGTGATATTGACGACGATGGTTTCGCGGACTTCATGGTGGCGAACTTCCTCGGTGCGGCGGGATTCAGTCAGCCAAACAGGACGAATCTCTACTACAACCAGGGCGGATTGCCCGACCTGTCCCCTGACTGGGTATCTGCGGATACTCACTGGTCATTTTCCTGCGCGGTAGGTGATGCCGATGGTGATGGCGATCTGGATCTGGCGGTAGCTACCGGTGAGGCCTATTCCGGTGTATTCACTCCTGACAAGATCTACTACAACTCGGCCGGTGCGCTGGAAGACTTGCCGTCGTGGCAGTCATCGACCAATACCGCCGCGATGGATGTCTTCTGGGCCGACATTGATAACAACGGCTACTTGGATTTGATTGTGGCCACGGACCAGGAAGGCCTGCTGATCTACTACAACTATTCGACCGGGCTGGACACCTCCCCGGGCTGGCAGATGGCCAACCCGGCTCACGTCAATACAGTCATTGCTGGTGATGTGAATGGCGACGGCTGGCTGGATATCGTGGCGGCCCACAACAACCAGATATCTTCCAATGGGCACTTCGCGGTTCATCTGAATGACGGCATGGGTACGCCCTCAACCAGCCCCGACTGGCAGTCTGCGTCCCAGGGATACGGATCGGCCCTGGCCTTGTACGACTACGATCGCGATGGCGACATGGACCTGGCAGCAGGCCGGTGGTGGGATGAACCGCGGATCTATGAGAATCTCGGCGGCACCTTCTCGTCTTTGCCTGTATGGCAATCCGACGTTGCTACCGTGGTGGAGCAATTGGCCTGGGTGGATGTTGACGGTGACGGTGTCGAGCAGTTGGCTGATACGATATCCGGTGATGGTACCCGAAAGCTCTTCTATGTATCCAAGTCACCGCTATACTCTGTCGATTCAGTGGTTTCAGACGGCATAAACCTTGCGTGGGCCGACTACTGCTACGATCTGTTTTCCGGGTGGATCTCGCTGTCTGCGGCGCCAACAACCGGTGTGGCCGTGTACTATCGGTATTCATACAACAATGATCTGGCTGTTTCGAACTGGGACACGGCCAACATGGTTTACGCCAATCAACTGCCGCCGCTGGTCAACTTCGGCGCCACACCGGCCATTGGCTTTGTTCCGCTTGATGTCCAATTTGCTGATTCCTCGGTAGGCGCCACTGATTGGCAGTGGCAGTTCGGCGATGGTGGCTCGGCCGCCGTGGCCTCGCCGATTCACCAGTATACTGATCCAGGGGCCTATGATGTCACGCTGACAGTAGACCTGCCCGACGGCACACATACACGCACTGCCCTCAACCGGGTAGTCGCACTCGCTGACACCTTGATATTTGCCGATGTCAGTGCCGGGACGGGTGAGGCTTTCACGATCGAGGTCTTCCTGCGCAATCAACATCCCATGCAGGAGTTCATCCTGCCGTTTTCCTGGGATGGTCCGATGCAGCTAAGCTACAACGGTTTCGACACGACAGGTTGCCGGACGGCCGGGTTTGAGGATGTGGAGTTGGTCAATTTCGACGGCTTCTTCCGACGTGCTGCGTTCCGATTCCAGCATACAATCAATGCTACCGGCAGCGGTTTACCTGCTGGTTACGGCAGAATACTCAATATTCATTTCACGCACAGTTCTGGAATCGGTAGTCTGCAGATAGACACAACCAGTTTCTCTAACCGTGAACTCAAGCTAAGCGCGACCTATGCCACCTATGTGCCGGCGGTGGTGCCCGGGACTTTGACCATATCAGATATTCTCTGCGGCGACATAAATGGCGATGGTCAGGGACCGAGCATTGTCGATATGACTTATCTAGTCTCCTACCTGTTCAGCGGGGGCCCGGAACCGCCGAGCCTGTGGGCGGCAGATGTGAACGGCATTCCACCGATCAATATCTCGGACATGACGTACCTTATAGCCTACCTGTTCTCGGGAGGACCTGCACCGGTCTGTGCCAAGTAGCCCAAGGTACAACAACAGCACACTCAAGGATCGAGGTTCTTATGCTGCTCAACACTCGAAAGCTATTGAAACGCACATCTATTATTGCTGCCATTTCACTGGTATTACTGGCTGCGGCTCTGTATGGAGACTCCCCACCTGAACCAATTGGTCAGCGTTTCCATCATCTAACCAGTTTCGACAATAACGGATACGTCCAGGATTCTCCCCACTGGGGACTGCAGATCCCCCTATACAAGGGCTACCCAGAGGCGCCCCGCCTGTCGCTTGAGTCGGATCTGGAAGGTCATGGAGACTCAACGCGAATTCTCACCGGATTGCTCAACGAGCGCAGATCGATACGATCGTATCGGGAGGCGTCTCTCACGCTGGATCAGCTTTCACGAGTTCTGCTCGCTGCCAACGGTTTGACACGGAATGTGGACGGGAGCGCCCGTCGGACGATTCCCTCCGCGGGAGCACTGTACCCCATAGAGGTTTATGTTGTGATCAATGAGGTCGGTGACCTTCAAGCCGGCCTGTATCACTTCAATCCGGAAGATTCCACATTGTCGCGATTGAAGAGCGGCGACCTTTCCCATGAACTGTCAATAGCCGGCAACAACCAGCCCTGGGTTGGTTCTGCTCCCGCCACGTTGCTGCTGGCCGCACGTTTTCCTCGAGTGACGGCCAAGTATGCCGACCGCGGTTACCGTTATGCGTACATCGAATGCGGTGCTGTCTGCCAGAACGTGTACCTTCAGGCCACAGCCCTGAACTTGGGCACTGTAGCTGTCGGGGCGGTGAACGATCAGGCGTTCAACGAGATGCTTGGCGTAGACGGTGTTCGCGAGGCGGGACTGCTGATCATGCCACTGGGTATTCCCAATTAGGCACCTCAGACGGCCGCACCTCGGCACACTCGGATACAAGCGGCCGTTTTTCCCCCGGGAGCATTAACATTGACCTGCAGGTCATTCTTTGGATTGCGCGTAAGTACCCGCAACGCTATAATGACTGTCAACTGAAGTACATACGATCTGCCATCTGCTTAGGAGGTCTCATGTCTCGCTTGCTACTATCAATAGTCATTGGGGGGCTGCTCATCATATCCTCCGCTGCTGCAGACGAAGGACGTCTCTTGCGATTCCCGGATGTTTCACAGGATCAGGTATCATTCGTTTGGGCGGGTGATATTTATGTAGCCCCGCGCGACGGTGGTCAGGCTATTCGTCTGACCAGCCACGAGGGGCTGGAGCTGTTTCCCCGGTTCTCACCCGATGGCAAGATGCTCGCATTCACCGCTCAATACGATGGTCCGTGCGCCGTCTACATGATGCCCGTGACAGGAGGTACACCGAAACGACTGACATACCATCCCGGAGTACCGATTGGCAGTGAGAGAATGGGTCCAGACAATGTTGTCATGGACTGGCACCCCGATGGCACCAAGGTACTTTTTCGCAGTCGTCGCAACGCCTACGACGCCTGGGAAGGGCGTGTCTACTGGGCCGACACGGCGGGTGGATTGCCAACGCCGTTGCCGATGATGTCCGCGGGGTTTACGAGTTTGTCGCCGGAGGGAGACAAGGTCGCCTTCTGCCCGATATATCGTGACTTCCGCACCTGGAAACGATACAAGGGCGGGATGGCCCAGGATGTGTGGATCTACAACCTGACCGACACGACATCACAGAAGATCACCGATTGGATTGGTACCGACAGCAAGCCGATGTGGTACCAGGACCGGATCTACTTCAATTCGGACCGTTCCGGACGCCTGAACCTGCACTGCTACGAGGTCGCAACAGGCAAAACACGCCAGGTAACGCAGTTCGAGGACTACGATGTACGCTGGCCGGCGCTGGGGCCCGATGCTATCATATTCGAAAACTCCGGCTGGCTCTATGTCATGGAGTTGCCATCGGAGACCGTCAACAAGATAGACATTCACCTGAGTTCCGATCGCCCACTCATGCGCCAGGAGTTCGTCGATGTCACGGGCATGATTCGAGGCAATGACCTCTCCCCCGACGGCAAGCGGATGGTGGTTGAAGCCAGAGGCGAGTTGTACACGATACCGGCCAAACACGGTGATAATCGTAACCTGTCCGGACATACATCGGGCTCAGTGGAGCGAAGCCCGGCTTGGTCGCCCGACGGGCGATGGATCGCGTTTCTATCTGACCGTACTGGCGAAGATGAAGTGTTCATAACGTCGCACGAGGGCAGCCAAACGGTCCAGCTTACCACGGACGGCTACTGCCGCCGGTATGATCCTGTGTGGTCGCCCGATAGCAAGATGCTAACTCTTTCAGATAAGGACAATAATCTGTGGTTGGTCGATGTTCAGAGCAAGCAGAGTACCAAGATCGACAGCTCGCAGTTGGGCGGGATCAATGACTACACATGGTCACCGGACAGTCGCTGGATTGCCTACTCCAAGCGAACGGACAACCGCCTGCGCAGCGTATTCGTTTACTCACTGACGGAAAGGACAGTGCAAGCCGTCACGCCGGACATAGCAACCGATTACAACCCGTCGTTCGATCCGGAAGGCCATTACCTGTTTTACCTCTCCGATCGTGACTTCAACCCGCTCACCAGCGAGTATGAATTCCAGTTTGTCAATCGCGCTATCACCAACCTGTATGCCGTGTTGCTCACCAGGGAGACACCCAATCCCTTCGGACCGCGGCATGATGAGGTTGCAATCAAGGATGGCGACAAGAGTACCAATCCCGAGGATGACGATGAGGACAAGGATGGGGACGAGAACAAGAATCTCCCGGTGAAGATCGACTTCGAGGGCATACTCGATCGTCAGATTGCCTTCGATCTTGAACCGGGAGAATACGGCAGCCTTACCGCCGCGGACGATGCCGTGTTCTATATCAGCTCACCGCTGAGAGGGCTTCGGGGCCAGCTTGGGGAGGCACAGCGCGAACTCCACAAGTATGACCTTGAAAACCGCAAGGATCATGTGTTCGCAACCGACGTGCGGAGTTTCGCCATACTATTCGATTCTGAGAAGATGCTACTTCGCTTCGGCGGACAGCGTTTCCATATTGTCCAGACAACAGGCAAGACAGCCGAACTGGATGATTCGAAGGTACCGGTAAGGGATGTCGAGATGCTACTGGATCGGACAGCCGAGTATCAGCAGATTTTCGATGAGGTTTGGCGACGCTACCGAGACTTCTTCTATGACCCGCACATGCACGGACTCGACTGGCAGGCTAACGGCGAGAAGTACCGGGCCCTGCTACCCCATGCGACACATCGCTACGACCTGATTTACGTACTCGGTGAGATGATCAGTGAACTGGCTTGTTCGCATACCTATGTTGGTGGTGGCGACCACCTGAAAAAATTAACATACAATAAAGCATGTTTTCGTGGTTGCAACCACCTGT
>CAZXRO010000096.1:0-9465 GCA_964642435.1 uncultured Ignavibacteriales bacterium | reverse complement strand
CGAGGGTGCGTTTGAGGATCGGTTCGAGGCAGGGATGGGGATAGGTAACGGGCTCTTCCCCGTTGCGTCGCCGAAGGTACGGGTGCACCATATCGCCCTGGATCGGTCCGGGTCGGATCAGGGCGACCTCGACCACCAGATCATAGAAGCGACTTGGTTTATGGCGCGGCAGGGTATTCATCTGGGCGCGGGATTCTACCTGGAACACGCCGACGGTATCAGCGCTGGAGAGGAGCTTGTAGACTTTGGGGTCATCGTAGGTCAGTTGCGCCGGGTCAACAGTGACCCCGTGATGTTTCTCGACCAGCTTCAGGGCGATATCGATCAGCGAAAGCATCCCCAGTCCCAACAGGTCGATTTTGACCATCCCGAGCGCATCGACATCATCCTTGTCCCACTGGATGACGCTGCGCTGCGGCATGGTGGCGTTTTCGATCGGAACGATCTGTGAGAGGGGACGACGAGTGACGATCATGCCGCCGACATGAATACCGAGATGACGAGGGAAACGTCGGATACGCTGCACCAGCTCCAGCAGCAGTTTGACGCGGTGGTCGCCCAGGTTGATGTTCATCTCGGCGAGGCGGTCATCGAGTTCCTCGCCGCCGGAGAAGTGGTTGAGTTGTTTGGCGAGGCGGTCGACTTCATCGAGCGAGAAGCCCAGCGCCTTGCCGACCTCGCGCACGGCAGAGCGCCCGCGGTAGGTGATGACCTCGCACACCATGGCGGCATGCTGGCGGCCGTACTTGTTGTAGACATACTGGATGACCTCCTCGCGGCGGTCGTTGGCGATATCGATATCGATATCCGGCGGCTCGCTGCGGTCCTCGGAGACAAACCGCTCAAACAGTAGTTCCAGCCCTACCGGGTCGACCGCTGTCACGCCGAGGCAGTAACAGACGGCGGAGTTGGCCGCGGACCCACGTCCCTGGCAACGGATGTCCTGCTCGGTGCAGAAACGGGCGATATCCCAGACAATGAGGAAGTAGCCGGCCAGCCTGAGCTTCCTGATGATAGTCAGCTCGTGCTCCAGTTGCTGTTTCTGGCGCTCGGTGAGGGTGGTGCCATAGCGGTTGCGGGCACCGCGGTAGGTGAGTGTGCGAAGGTAGGAATCGGGCGTCTCCCCCGCCGGCAGCGGGAAATCGGGCAGCGAGGTTGACAGGCGATCCAGGTCGAAACGGCACCGCTCGGCGATGCGCCGGGTATTGGCCAGCGCCCGGGGCCACCGGGTGAACAGGCGGTCCATCTCCTGCGGTGATTTCAGGTAGCGTTGCCCGTTGGGATACAGACGCTGCCCGGCTGAGTCCAGCGTGACATGGTGCTTGATACACGTCAGCACATCCTGCAGGCGGCGATCCTGCGGATGGGCGTAGTAGACCTCATTGGTAGCTACCAATCCCACGTTCAACTCATGAGCCAGTGTGGCCAGTCGCTCGCATCGGGTTTCATGCTGCGGCAGGTGATGGTGTATCAACTCCAGAAAGAAGTGCTCCGGCCCGAACAGGTCACAGAGTTGCCGGGTGTTCTCGCGAAGGTCCCCGCCATTGCCGGTGCCGTTCCAAAGGGCAATCAATCCCTGGGTGTGCTGCTTGAGTACATCCGGGGGAATCGGGGCCTGTCCCTTTTCGTTGGCGAGGTGGGCGGTCGAGAGCATCTGTGACAGGTTGGCGTAACCCTGATCGTTCTCGATCAAAAGCACCAGCCGGCGTCCATCGGTGAGCATCACCTGTGCGCCATAGATTGGTCGCACCCCATACTCACGTGCCGTCTGATGGAAACGCACGATACCATAGAGGCCATCGCAGTCGGTGATAGCCAGGCTGTCATAGCCCAGTTCGGCGGCCCGGACGACAAGCTGCTCCGGGTGTGAGGCACCCTGCAGAAACGAGAAATTGGAATGACAATGCAACTCGACATAGCTCATGACGCACCCCCGGGGGTCAGTCGAACATCCCCTGGAGGAACCAGCGGTCGGCCAGCTGGTCATAATACACCAGGCATCGTCGACCGGAGGCCGTCTCCAGCTCGAAATAGCGGCGGGCGTATTCATGCTGCCACCATCCGCCGGATAGCTCCCATGGTCCCTGCACACGGTTGATGTGTTGCTGTCGGCGTTCCAGCGTGATCATGGTGGGACGATCGCCATCAAGGCTCACCGCAACCCGTCGTGGCGAGGGTAGCAGGCGAAGGCCGCTGATGGAACGACGGGCAAACGGATGTTGCCAGGTAGCCTCGGCATGCTCGAGATCAGCTGCGCTGGCCGGATACTGCTCGGGCAGAAATGGCAACGATATCGACCTCGAGCGCCGCGAAGAAGAGGGCGAGGTGGCCTGTCGGTGGTTATCGAGCGTCATCTGCTCGGCGACCAGCCTCCCGGTGCGGGCGATTGATAACGCGACCTCTCTCACCCCCGAGGGCAGGCGCTGTTCCGACAGGGTTTGTGCTAACTGGCGCAGCAATGGTCTCGTGTGGATGGTTGGTGGCTCGACGGCAACGGTCAGTTCATGCATGGCATGATTGTCGAGCCGCATTTGCAACCGCAGTGTCTGGCAGCCGAGGTTGCTTCCCTCTCGGTGTCGCGCGAGCAGACTCGTCAGCGGAGACTCAAGGTGGGCGATCAGGGCTGCGACAGTTGTCATGGGAAAATCGAGCACCACCCGCTCGTTGATACTCTCGGTGGGGCGCTCCGGGACAAAGAGCTGGTAATCACCACCAGTGCAGCGGGTGCTGAGCGCGGGGCCATCGAGCTCGAAACGTCGCACCAGCTCATTGCCGCCGATTGCCGCCACCTGGTTGATCTTGTGCAACCCGAGCAGGTGCAGGCGCTGGCAGGTGTCGGGGCTGATGTCCATTGCCTGTACGGACAGGTCGGTGACAAACTGCTGTTCATGGCCGGGTGAGACAATATGGTAGCTGCCGCTCTGGCACATGGCGGCGGCGGTCTGCGCCACGAACTTGTTGCCGCCGATACCAACCGCAACCGGATACCCCAGCGGCGTCACAGCAGCGATAATCCGCTCGGCCAGTTGCGGCTCGCCGCCGTACAGGCGCGTCAACCCGGCAGCCTCCAAAAAACAGACGCCTCGCTCGGTCCCCTCGACAAACGGTCCCACCTTCTGCAGTGTACGCACAACCCGCCGGATGAGCTTTTGCTCAGCCTGATCGTCGCGCGGCAGCACCACCAGGTGTTCACACCGGGTGTGGGCCTGGGCAATGGTCAGCCCGGGCTGCAGCATCGACTGCGCCGCCGGTTCATTGACCGCCACCAGCAGGGCGGCCGGATGTGCCCCTTCGGCCAGCGCAACCGGCTGGGTGCGCAGCGAGGGTTGCTCGGCGAGGACACGTTCCAGGGAAAAATCGATGAGCAGGCAGCAGGCAACGCGTTTAGTCATCATCCGTCACCTCCACCACGACACCTTCGCGGCAAATGCGACTCTTGCCGACTGTAATGAACATGGCCCCCTGATGACGGGTAACCTCCAATCGCAGCGAGACCAGGCTCGGCGGCAGGAGTCGGTGCGGCGAGCGGGTCAGCAGGATCATCAGGGCACACGCCCGGACGGTTTTCCGCCGCAGGCGATGCAGCAGTGTTTCGGAAAGGGGGATTGTTTCGCCGATAATATCACACACCACTGCCCCGGCCGCCTGGTGTTCAAACAGCAGTTCGGCCGAACGCAAGGCATCGCTCAGGCTGCCCGGGCGCACCACCACCAGACGATCGGCCCGGACCCCCGAGGCGATCGCCGCCGGGGCGAAAAACGAACCGGAGCGATCGATATACCCTACTGTCCCCACCTGTGACGCCGAGGCCAGCAACCGCAGCGACAAACTGGTCTTGCCACAACCGGGACCGCCGGTGATCTCCACGACCTGGCCAGCCGGGATACCACCGCCGGCAAACAGATTATCCAATGGCGCCACGCCGGAGCGAAAGACCAGATGGTGACCATCGCCCGGTTGCCAGACGGCATCCGGCCAGGTGCTGGCCAGCAGCCCACGGAGTTGGCGGAAGGTGATATTGCGAATGTCGCTGTCCATATTGCCCGGTTACGGTTATGAGTCGCGGTTAAGACTCATCACGCCGGGCTGGACCCGGCGCAATAAGCTGTTTTTTCTTTTGGTCAACGCATCCGGCCTGCTTGACCGTTCGTTTTTCCTATCGGAGTTAACTGCTCATTTGTGCAGTAATATTAATACAAGAAAAGTCCGGTCTGTCAATGGGGTCTGGGACAGATGTGAGATCGGGGAACGTGGTTGTGAGCTATCGCCAATAACCGTAAGAGAGAGACTGCTTTGTAAACAGTACAAAAAGCGTTATCTTCCAACGTATATACTGAGGGCGTATCCGCCTTCGTTAGACCACCGACCGGATCCCCCTTTCCCGCTGGGGTCTTGTCCGGCCACTGCCGATCCAAAGGAAGAATGTACAGCCTGAACCACTCGTGGAGAATCACATGAAACGCGCCCTTTTGTTGCTCTCACTCAGTGTCCTGGCCGCTGCCTTTATCGTTCTCTACCTGCCCGGCGTCTCAGGGACGGGTAGTATTGCCGAGGGACAGTTTGTTACCGATTACAACGAGATAGCCCAACACCTCAAGGAGCGCGGCAAGGTCCCCAAAGCGCAGCGTCGTCCCAACGACTGGTTCTACCTGCAGCGCGCCTATCCGGACAGCACCGTCCCCGTGGCTGCCCGTCTGGCGGCTCGTCGCCAGGCCGATGAACTGATTGCCCGTACGGCCGACAAGGACGCGACCGCGCTGATCTGGCAGCAGGCAGGACCAAGCAACATTCCGGGCCGAATCACCGATCTGGCAGTGCACCCCTCGCAACCGAGTATCCTCTACGCCGCCAGTGCCGCCGGTGGTGTGTTCAAGTCGACCGATTTCGGCAATACCTGGACGGCCGTGTTCGACAGCGCCGGCGTGCAGTCAATCGGCGCGATCGCGATCCACCCCGATGATCCCGGCGTGCTGTATGTCGGCACCGGCGAGGCCAACGCCTCGGGCGACTCCTATGAGGGGACGGGTGTGTTCAAGAGCACCGATGGCGGTGCGACGTGGAGTTTTGTCGGGCTGCCGAACAGCTACCATATCGGGCGTATCGCCATTGATCCTCTGCGGCCGGAGACAGTCTATGTGGCGGCCGCCGGCAAACTGTTCGGCAAGAACCCGGATCGCGGTCTGTACCGTTCGGTCGATGGCGGCGGGACCTGGGATCAGATCCTGTACGTGTCCGATTCAACCGCCTGTATCGATGTTGCCCTGCACCCGAGTACGGGCACCGTGTTCGCCGCCATGTGGGAGCGGTACCGTAACCCCCGCAGCCGCATGGTGGGAGGACCGACCAGCGGGCTGTATCGATCGAGCGATCACGGCGACACCTGGGAGCTGCTGACGGTCGGCCTGCCGCCGCAGTCCAACACGCTGGGACGGATTGGTGTATCCGTGGATCCGAATTCGCAGACGGTATATGCGGTAATTTGTGATCATCCCGGGAGTATTGTTGGTGTCTATCGCTCAGACAACCTGGGTGGCTTCTTCTCACAGACCGATGATGCCGCGCTCGACGGTATGCTGGGTGGATTCGGCTGGTACTTCGGTCAGGTTCGTGTCGCCCCCGGCAATCCGGATATTGTCTACGTCTTGGGCGTGGACTTGTATCGCTCTACCGACGGTGGCAGTAGCTGGGATTGGGCAACCGGGGCGGCCCATGTCGATTTCCACGCGATGTATATCCTGCCGTCGGATCCTGACCAGGTGTACTCGGGTTGCGATGGCGGCGTGAACTACAGCTCCAACGGCGCCGCAAGCTGGACCGTCTATGATGATATGCCCAACACGCAATTCTATGCGATCACGCATGATCGCAACAACCCGGAGCGCCTCTATGGCGGCACCCAGGACAACGGTACGCTTCGGACGTTGACCGGGTCAGTTGACAACTGGGATCATATCCACGGCGGCGATGGCTTCTACGTGATTGTCGACTGGTCCGACCCCAACGTGATCTACGCCGAGTACCAGAACGGGTACCTCCGCAAGTCAACGAATCTCGGCTCGACATTTTCATACGCTATGAACGGAATCGACTATGGCTCGGACCGCCATAACTGGAGCACGCCGATCGCCATGGATCCCACCGACAACGAAGTGCTCTATTACGGGTCCAACCGGCTTTACCGGACTGAGGATGGCGCCGACAACTGGACGGCGATCAGCGGCGACCTGACCGACGGCGACGATCCCGGCACGCTCGTGTTCGGGACGATCACCACGATCGATGTCGGCCGCGCAGACCCCGATGTTTTATACGTTGGCACCGATGATGCCAATGTCTGGGTCACCACGAACTCCGGCGGTACCTGGACCCAGATTAACGCCGGGCTGCCGAACCGATGGGTGACGCGCGTGACGGTGAGCCAGTACGATGCTGCGGTTGCCTACGTGGCGTTTTCAGGCTACAAAGAGAACGACTGGACGCCGTACCTCTATCGCACAACCGACTACGGCCAGAGCTGGACGCCGGTGCATGGCGATCTGCCCCAGGCGCCGATCAACGATGTGCTGATCGACCCGCATTATGACTCCACGCTCTACGTCGCGACCGACTTCGGCGTATTCTATACTACGGATATGGGGCAGTCGTGGATGGTAATGGGGATTGGGTTGCCGATGGTGCCGGTGCATGATCTCACATTCGATGAAGTCACGCGCCAGTTGGTGGCAGGAACGCATGGACGGTCCATGTACAAGCTTACAGTGGAGTGCCAGAGTTTTCTCGATGCTGACTTCGATGGCATACCTTCCGACTGCGACAACTGCCCCGATGTAGCCAACAGTGATCAGGTAGATCTGGACTACGATCTGATCGGCGATGCCTGCGATAACTGCCCGTTGGTGTCCAACGTGAATCAGGAGGATGCCGACGGCGATGGTATCGGTGATGTGTGCGATATTTGCCCCGATGATCCGCTCAACGATGCCGACCAGGATGGACTGTGTGCAGGCGACGACAACTGTCCTGAAGTGTACAATCCGGATCAGACCGACAGCGATGGTGATGGGATCGGTGATGCTTGCGACTCGTGCTGCGAGGGAATCCGCGGCAATGTTGACGGGGATGCCGGGGATCTGGTGAATATCGTGGACATGACAGCGCTGGTGGCCTACCTGTTTTCCGATGGCGCGGAGCCGCCATGTGCGGAGGAAGGTGATATCAACGGCGATGGTCCTACCAACATTCAAGATATGACGCATCTTGTGGCGTTCCTTTTCGACGCCGGGCCGCCGCCGGCGGACTGCCCGTAAGAGCAAACCATTCGTCTCACGATCGGCCGCTTCGGTACAACCGAGGCGGCCGTTTGCGTCTTGTGGCAGATACGCTGCCACCGCAGCCCTGCGATCTGCAACCGATCCTGCGACATCAGTTTCGGCGCGCAATCCGCGCTGCATAACATACACAGATGCAGCCCTAAGGCGGACTATTGTTGTCGCCTTTCGGGGGTGTAGCTTTCATCTATTTCATTGACAAAAAAGAACATAATAGATTACTTGAAGGTAAGCAGGCGTACCCTTCTACAAGAGTACCATCTCAGAGCAAGCTATACTACTAAATGTATCCCATACCTTCAAGCAGGGAGGATTGTGCTTTATGTTCACATCCAGCAACTCGCGGCTTCGTGCGTTGGTGATTGCTGGGGGCTTGGTGATTCTGTTGGCGGCCGTCGTCTGGGCAGCATGGCCAAACCGCTTCGTGAACTTCACCAGTATGCCAGGCAGCGAGCAGAACAACGCCGATATCGCGGCCAGCGAAGCCATTGGGGGAGAATTCTACTCGGTATGGACCGAATTCACGCCAGCCGGGTTCGGTGCCTCGGCGATCGGCTGGGCGTTCACGCCCGATGGCGGTCTGACCTGGACGCCGGGCATCGTGACGCCGCCTCCACCATATACCGATGAGTGGAACGCATCGATCGGTGCCTTGCCGGCCACAATCAACCCGACTGGTGGCTATATCATGGTCAGTTCCAGTTACGGTCCCGGCCCGCCGTGGCTTGTTCCCAACGCCATCCACATGAACATGAACCCGGGTACTGGGGCGCCGTTTATGGGTGCGTTCCTGCTCGCCGGCAATATGGTGGGTACCAACTGGTTTGATTATCCGAATATCGATATCGATGATTACCCGACCAATCCGCCGCCGGCGTTCGGGACGGCTCATATGGCCTGGGTTGAGTATATCGACGGCACCGGTGGCGATGCTGATGGCAACGGGAATCCGTTTGATGATATGGGCGATCTTTACAGTATCTGGTATGCCTACTCCCACACTGTGCCGGGTGTACCACCGGTCTATCCTGCCATCTCGACACCGATACTGCTGGTTGGAGGTGGCCCCGTGAGTGCCAATCAGCCGGCGGCGCATCGGCCAGACCTGGCGGTGGTTGCCGCCCCAGGCAATCCGGTGATTCCGCCGGGTGGCGTCTATGTCGCCTGGACTGACGGGGTCACACTGTTTGTCGATGCATCACCGGGGCCGGGTGCCCCGTTTGGCGCGTTGGGCGGCGCTCCGGTGGCGATCCCCTTCGCCGGCATGCCGCCGGTTCTCAATCCCGGGATCAACGGCGCACCCAATGTCACGATCGCTGTCGACAATTCCGGTGGGCCGTGCACGGGCAATGTCTATCTGGCATATGCTGACTTCTCGGCCGGGGATGGCGATATCTGGTTCTACTCAAGCCCGACCGGCCTTCCCGGATCCTGGGTTGGGCCGACTCGCGTGAATACTGACCCGATGGGAAGTGGTCTGGATCAATGGGCACCGGAGATGTATGTCGATGCGGCTACGGGCGATATCGTGATCACGTTCTACGATCGGCGCAACGACCCCGGCAACACACTGGTAGAGACCTGGGCGGCAACGTCGATGGACTGCGGCATAACCTGGACGGATTGCTACGTCTCCGATGCCGGGCCGACGCCGCCGGCGAGTATGTTTGGCTGGCCACCGGCTGCCTTCTACGTTGGTGACTATCTCGGCGCCGACATGAACATGCTCAATGGTCCGGGCTACATCTGGAACGACGGTCGGAATGGCATGGACCAAGATATCTTCTTTGAGAACACGATCGTTTGCGACAGTGATATGGATGGAATCCCAGATCCGCTTGACAATTGTCCGTTTGTTCCCAACCCAGCTCAGGCTGACGCTGATGCCGATGCTGTTGGCGATGTCTGCGACAACTGCCCCGGTGTACCGAATCCGGCTCAGGGTGATGGCGATGGCGATGGTATCGGCGATCTTTGTGATAACTGCCCGACCGTCAACAATCCGGCTCAGGGTGATGGCGATGGGGACGGGGTCGGAGATCTCTGCGACAACTGCCCCGGAGTGCCCAATACGCCGCAGACGGACACGGACTCTGACGGCATAGGTGATGTCTGCGATAACTGCCCGACCGTCAAT
>CAZXRO010000095.1:0-9526 GCA_964642435.1 uncultured Ignavibacteriales bacterium | reverse complement strand
CATGTTGCGCCTACCGGGCCAGCGCACCGCGGAAATTCCAAATGTTTTTGCTGGTCAGGGCGCACTTCCCTGTGTATAATGTCCCGACAGTAGATAAAACGGGTCCATGCTACCTTCGGTAAGGGAACAATAGGCCTGTCCGGTGAGGTTTTAGATGGTAAGGATAGACCAAGAACGGGTAGTACGATGAGCGAGCAGAAGGAAAAGCGCACAAGTAAGGCCGCCCAGGCCCTTGGTGCCAGCGATGACACCGAGCGGGAGGTCAAGCGGATCATCGCCCAGATCAAGGGTGGCAATCAACATGCGTTTACCGAGCTGGTACGCCGCTATCGATCGCAGGTGGCCTCCCTGGCATACCGGATGGTAGGCGACTATGACGAGGCAGCGGATATTACGCAGGACGTGTTTGTCAAGATGTCGCGTCACTTGTGGCGTTACGACGAGAGAAAGAAGTTCTACACCTGGCTGTATCGGATTACTGTGAATGCCTCGATCGACTACATGCGCAAGCACAAGCGGCATCGCCATGACCAGCTGGAGAATGTTCAGGAAAACCTGATCAGTATCGATCACACCCCTGAGAACGATTACCAGCGGCAGCAGCTGAACCGTCATATCGATCAGGCTACCAGGGCCCTTAATGAAAAGCAGCGGTCTGCTTTCGTGCTCCGTGATGTTGAGGGCTGCAAGATCGACGATGTTGCCAATATCATGGATATGCCTGAGGCCACGGTTCGCTGGTATCTGCATCGGGCACGCACCAAAATCCGCAAAGAGCTTATGCGACGCTGTCCCCAACTGCTGCTTACCCTGGGGTTCAAGTAAGCCGGTGACAGGTTGTCTGTTCGGCCTGCAGTTTTTCTTCACATATCAACAGAATTGCTCTATGTTTACGATCTATGGCATCCGCTGACGTAACATTGAAGATCGAGGGCATGCACTGTGCCGGGTGTGTCGCCAGTATTGAACGGGAGGTCTCCCGTATCGAGGGGGTTGACTCCTGCCGGGTGAATCTGGCCTTGCGCAGTGCGGCAGTCGACTATGATACTGATGTCACCAGCGAGAAGGAGATTATCGGGCGAATCAAGAAGATTGGCTACAAGGCCGAGGTTGGTGCCGACGATATCCTCACTGCTGAGGACAAGGACAAGCGTCGGTCGCTCCGGAATCTCGCATATGCTATTGCGCTGACTGCTCCGTTGGTGGTTGTGGCGATGTTGCCGATGATCACCGGGCATCCGTTGATCTCACCGTTGGTCGACGGAGCGATTCAGATGGTACTATCAGCCATCGTTCTGTTCTGGGCCGGCGGCGGGATCCTTCGCGATGCAGGCGCGCGGGTGTTGCACCTGCAGGGCAACATGAACACGTTGATAGCGCTCGGGACATTGACGGCGTTCTTCTGGAGTGCCTGGACTTTGTACCGGACTTGGGCCACTGGAACTGCGCAGCCGCTCTATTTCGAGTCAGCCGGTATGATAATCACGTTGATTCTGACGGGTCGGTATCTGGAGGCGGTGAGTCGCTCGCGAGCATCGAACGCCATCAAGGAACTGGCTTCACTTCGTCCATCACAGGCCCTGGCGATAATCAACGATACCGAGGTTGAGATCGAGGCAACCAGTGCCCAGCCGGGGATGATCCTTTTGGTTCGCCCGGGGGAACGGGTTCCTGCCGATGGGCGGATTGTCGAAGGGCGGCCGTTGATTGACCAGTCGATGGTCACCGGGGAAACGTTGCCGGTAGAGCTGAGCGAGGGGGATGAGGTTATCGGGGGTACGCTCAATGGCAACCTGTCGTTCAAGCTTGAGGTGACCAACTCGGCCGCGAACAGCTTCCTGGAAAAAGTCATAGCGCTGGTAACCCAGGCGCAGAGTCGCAAGGCACCGGTACAGAGACTGGCCGATCGGGTTGCGGCGGTGTTTGTACCGATCGTTATCGCCATCGCGCTGATTACTGCTGCCGCCTGGTACATTTTCGATGGATATGGGCCTATGCTGGTCAAGAGCACGGTAGCGGTTCTGATTATCGCCTGTCCCTGTGCCCTTGGTCTGGCCACTCCCACGGCTATTCTGGCGGCGACCGGTCGTGCTGCGCGCGAAGGAGTGATCATTCGCGGCGGTGATGTGCTGGAGCGTGCTGCCAGGATCGACACGGTCATCTTTGACAAGACCGGTACCCTGACCAACGGCCAGTTGGAGGTTGTCGGTATTCACACGTTCAGCGATTTCACTGAGAGAACCCTGATCCGTCTGGCCGGTTCAGCGGAGATTCAGTCGGAGCACACCCTGGCTCGGGCGATCGTGGAATACATGAAACGGCAGCAGATAGAATCGGTCCCGATGCGTTCTGTGGAGGCGGCTCCCGGGCTGGGGTTGACCGCCGAGTTCGAGGGGAAGCGGCTGGTACTGGGGAACCGGGCTTTGATGAACAAGGACAATGTCGATCTGTCGGAGGTGATGCCGACCGCCGAGAAGGAGATGGCGCAGGGGCGGACAGTGGTCTTTGTTGCTGTCGACGGTCAGGCGGTGGGGTTGATTTGCCTGCTGGATCGGCTGCGTCCTGAGTCTCGGGATGTTATCAGGGAGCTTCGACGGCGGATGAGACAGGTGACAATGCTCTCGGGAGACACTCGCCGAACCGCTGCCGGGGTTGCCTCCAGTTTGGGGCTGCAGCACTATGAGGCGGGTGTTAAGCCTCACCAGAAGCAGACTATCCTGGAGTCGTTGGGAAAGCTGGGGTTCAATGTCGCCATGGTCGGCGATGGGATCAATGATGCCCCGGCGCTGGCAGCGGCCAATGTCGGGATCGCGGTCGGCAGCGGCACCGATGTTGCGATTGAGACTGCCGATGTCATCCTGGTGCGATCCGAATTGTCCGGCATCCCCAAGTTGTTTGATATTGCCAAGGCCGGCATGAGAACGATTCGCCAGAATCTTTTTTGGGCCTTCATCTACAACATCCTGGCGTTGCCGCTGGCCGCCGGTCTGTTCTATCCCTGGCTGGGGCTGACCCTTTCGCCGGTCATCGCGGCCGGGGCAATGTCACTCAGCTCAATTTTCGTGGTCACGAACTCTCTCAGGCTCAACCGGATCAACCTGTAGCCGGTCTGGCTCACTCATCTTCCAGGGGGGCTTTGGTGTATCCTGCAAGTATTGTTCTGCAAGGTTACAGTTTCCGGGCTTCCCGCCGATAACTACACTAAGCCATCTGGCGAAAAAGCGCCTTTCAAAGAGGGGATAATGAGCCTGAAATCTGCGGATTCATCTATGTCCGACAATGAATCGGAAATCAGAAATGTACTGACGGCGGAGGTCGGTGATGATCAGGAGGACAAGTGGTTGGAGGTGTTCTCCATCTTCGTCCATGATATCGAATCACCGTTAGCATCGATCAAGTACCTGCTGACCATACTGGAGGACGGCCGACTCGATCTGAAAAAGCCGTTGCATCAGCGAATGGTACAATCATCGCGGATTGCGCTTGAACGGGCCGAGTCGATCATTTTTGATATCATGGCCGTGGCGCGGGCCGGGTCGGCCGGATTGCCGGTGTCCAACACCATTCTGGACCCGATTCCGCTGATTGAGAACTCGGTTGAGATGATCTCCGCCTCAGCGGTAGATCGGGATATCGAGATCAAGCTGATCGCCCCCGAGCAGGATGTCAAGGTGCATGCGGATCCGAGGTTGCTTCCCCGGGTGCTGGACAACCTGTTGTACAACAGCCTTCGGCATACTCCCTCGGGGAGGTCGATCAAGGTGTATCTCGAAGGGAGTGACGATCGGCTGTTTGTGCATATCAAGGATGATGGCCAGGGGCTTGGCGAGATTGATCCCTCGAAACTATTCGAAAAATACGGCCAGCTCCAGATGCGATCCGAGGGGAAACATCGAGGTGTCGGTCTGGGGTTGTATTTCTGTAAACTGGCCATGACCGGTATGGGTGGTACTGTCATTGCTGCTGACCATGAAGACGGTGGCGCCGTCTTTTCTGTTCGATTGAAGAAAGCCGAGGAGTAAGGTTATGAGTTTGAAGCTTGATGCCGAGTCGTATCTGCGATCCGGCTCGAATGAGTTACGAGTGCTGGAGTATCGGACCAGCAACATGTCGTTCGGCATCAACATCCTCAAAGTCAGTAAGATCGTCTCTGACCTGGTGGATTTCACCGGGTTGCCGGAGTCTCACCCCGCGATCAAGGGGGTCTTCAAGGAAATGAACCGGCTGGTGCCGGTGATCGATCTGGCTGACTTTTTGGGGGTTGCGAACGAGGACACCAAGCGGGAGAAGGTTATTGTCACTGAGTTCTTCGGTGTCCTGACCGGCTTCTGGGTGCACAAGATCGACTGGATTCATCATTTCCAGTGGGAAGACGTTATCGATGCCGAGCAGGTGTTCGCGGGCATTGACCAGCGGTATGTACTGGGAATCGTGAAGCCCACGGAGGACCGGATGGTGCTCCTGCTGGACTATGAGACGATGCTGCTGGATATCTGCCCGCACCTGCGGCAGCAGGAAGTGGCGACAGAGATGGCCGGGAAGGTCGACTTTTCTGGCAAGAAGGTGTTGGTGGTGGAGGATTCCCCCGCTGTTCGTGCCATGCTGGTTGACCAGTTCTCGAATATGGGAGCCGAGGTCGCCGAGGCCAACGACGGCGCTCATGGCTGGTCGACGTATCAACAGGATACATATGATCTGGTTGTCTGCGATGTCGAGATGCCGGTGATGGACGGTCTGGCGCTGACGCTGCACATACGCCAGTCGGAGCGGTCGTCGACCCCGGTGGTGGTCTATTCCTCGATAGGCGATATCGGGATGAAAGCCAGGGCCAAGTTCCTCAAGGCCGATGCCCATATTACGAAGCTGAACCTGGGCCGGTTGATCGAGACTGCGGACAAGCTCATGCGTGGTGAGCGGGTCGATTTCGACCAGATGAACGCGCAGGAGCAGGAGGCCATGGTCGGGCCCCAGCAGACTGTCCCGCTGGACTAATCGTCCAAGATTACTACTCCAAGGCATTGCCGAACAGGCCGGGCAGCATGACGCTGCTCGGCCTGTCGCTGTTATGGTCGATAGTCGACCGTTTTCGATCGTTGGTTGGACTATTGGCTTTCGAACGAAAAGGGCTGTGCGCGGCCGGTAAGCGCTTGACACGGGCGCGAATATGGTTATCTTTGACGGCTACGCTCGTTGTCGGGCAGATTATGATTTCGCTGGTACTCGGTCTTGGGAACCCGGGCGAACGGTATCGCTACACGCGACACAATATCGGGTTCGCTGTTGCCGGGCACTTGGCAGTGGAGTCAGGACTGACCGAATGGTACGAGCAGGAATTGTATCTGTGGACGGGTGGTGATAGGCGGTTCCGACCGGTCATTGCCTGTCCTGTGACCTACATGAACCGTTCCGGTCTGGCAGCCAGAGAGTTGCTGCAACGTGTCGGCTGTCTGCCGCAGCAGATGCTGGTGGTAGTCGACGACTTCAACTTGCCGCTGGGAAGAATGCGCCTGAGGCGTTTGGGTTCCGATGGTGGTCACAACGGTCTGGCCTCGATTGCCGAGGAGCTTGGAACCGAGGATTTTCCGCGGTTGCGGGTCGGGATCGGGCCGGTGAGCGAGGATACAGGTATAGTCGATTTCGTCCTGGGCGAATTCGAGCAAAGTGAACGAGAGAGATTACCGAAGATACTTGATACGGCCGCTTCGGCAATTGAGGTGACAGTCACCGACGGTGTCCTGGCGGCAATGGAACAATTTAATCGTCCAAACCCTGCTTAGCTTCACTACGTCGCTCTCAGACAAGGCTAAGCCGTTAACGAAACGTCCGTAGGGAGGAGAGTCGATGCGTCAGTACGAAACGTGCTTCATCGTTAATCCACAAACTGATGACGCTGCTATTGAGCGTCATGTCAACGCTGTCCGCGAACACATCCAGAACAATGGTGGTACGATCCTTGAAGAGGATCGAATGGGTACGCGCCGGTTGGCCTATCCCATTCAGAACCTGACCCAGGGGTACTACACGGCCATGATCTACGAGGGGGATGGCAAGCTGATCCAGTCGCTTGATCGCTTCCTGAAGCTGGAAGAGCCGTACATCCGTCACCTGACCATTCGCTGGGACAACCGCAAGGTTGTTGTCCGGAAGAAGGAAGGTGAAGATGAGGCCGAACAGCAGGCAGTTGAACAGCAAGAGGCGCCGGCCCCGGCTCCACGCCCGCAGGGCAGCGGACGTCGCGAGGAAAGCTCGGAGGCTCCGGCTGAAACCGCTGGCGTTGCTGAGACAACCGAGGAAGCTTCTGCCGAGCAGTCCGCCCCTGAGGAGGGGGAGTCGGCTCCGGTCGAGCAGCCGGACTCAGAGGATACCGAGAAGACCGAATAGGTTGACTTGGTGTTTGCCTGTGACAATCGAGAACAAGAATTCCGAACGATAAAGGGAGACTACTATGGCAGTCGCACGCCGTAAGAAGATCTGTCGGTTTCGCGAGAACCGCATTGGGTATATCGATTACAAAGATGAGCGCTTGCTGCGCCGTTTTGTCAACGAGCGCGGGAAAATCATTCCGCGCCGGATTTCTGGCAACTGTGCCAAGGCACAGCGCCAATTGACCAAGGCGATCAAGCGCGCCCGGTACATGGCGATTCTGCCGTTCGAAGGCGAATCGTTCCGTTAGGCAAATGAAGGCGGACTCGCCGGCGGTGAGGGCCACCTGTGCACCCGGGCGCCTGGGGTCATACCTGGCGGCCGGAGGCGTGGTAGCCTATGCCTTGCTGGCCTATGCTCGTCCCGGTGAGTGGGGCGGGCTGGTGGCAGCAGTGCTGGCCGCGGCGGTGCTGTATCCGCTGTCGATCTACGTTTATTACGGGTTGGCTCGCATGACGTACCTGGGTCAAATGCCGCTGGTGATCACGACGGCCGTGATCGCGATTGCCCTCTCGGCTGTGATTGCCCACAGCAGCAGCGCCTGGCAGGTGGCATTCAATTGGGTGCTAATCCTTGGTGGTGGCGTCCTGGCCGGCGAGCAGGTCCGGCGCGGATACACCTTCGGGATCACCTTCCGCAATACGGCCATCTACCTGGTGATAGTCGGGACCGTTTTGTGGCTCCCGATCTGGACCGAGACGGTTGGCGAGGCCGTCCAGACGGTTGAAGCCATGGCACCGGATATTGCCGGCGCGCTCAAAGCGTTTGGTGTTCCGGACGATGCTGTCGGAGCGCAAGTGGATGATCTCAAGCGGTTCTTGGTGCTCATGATTCAATTAAGCCCGGCCACGATGATTATCAATATCCTGGTGCAGTTCGGCATCGGATTCGGGCTGTTTGCCTGGTGGGCCAGCCGTCACTACTCGCACTTGCAGCTGACGCCGTTTCGGATGTGGAAGGCGCCATTCGGCCTGACCCCGGTACTGGTGGTTGCGGTCGCGATGCGGTTTCTGGCTGGTGGTACTCTTGAAATCGTGGCCGACAATGTGCTGGTGGTGTTGTCTGTCATATACTGCCTGACCGGACTGGCAGTGTGCGAGTACTACTTGCGCAAGCTGGGGTTCGGGACGGCAATGCGAGTGTTGTTCTATGTTGCCTTGTTTTTGAGCCAGTTTATCGGCTACATTGTTGTTTCGCTCATCGGGTTCATTGATGGCTTCCGCGACTGGCGCAAGGTGCAATTGGCGCACTTGTAGACGAAGATGAAAAAACGTTGCAAATAGACAGGAAAGGGAATACCATGAAAGTGATTCTGCGTGAAGATCTTGCGGGTATCGGCCAGGCTGGTGAAACAGTCGAGGTGAAAGACGGATACGGCCGCAATTATCTGTTCCCGCACAAGCTGGCTATCCCCGCAACCCAGGGGAATCTGCGCTCGATCGGTGAGGTCAAGCGCCAGAAAGAGCTCCGTGATCGTAAACGCCGGCGTGAGGCCGAGAAGATCAAAGAGCGGATCGAGAAGCTCTCGCTCAACCAGGAGGTCAAGGTCGGCGAAGAGGACAAGCTGTACGGTTCTGTCACCAGTGGTGACATTGCCGAACTGTTGGCCGCCGAGGGTGTAACAGTAGATAAGCGATCGATCGAACTGGAAAGCCCGATCAAGGCTCTGGGCGTATACACGGTGCCGATCAAGATTGAGAAGGATGTTACTGCACACCTTAAGCTCTGGGTGGTGAAAGAGACGTAATTCATGGCGATGCTTGAAGCAAAAGTAGATGGTTTGGCTCTGGACATGACAACCAACACACCGGTAGTCGTATTGGCCCCGATCGAGGCGGAGAAAGTGCTTCCGATCTGGATCGGCCACGCTGAGGCATGGGGAATCGCCATGCAGCTTTCCGGTGTCAAGAGTAAGCGACCGATGACATATGACCTGCTGGGCCGGATAATCGAGACCCTGCAAGCCAAAATTGATCGGGTTGAGGTTACTGAGTTAAAGGAGCAGACTTTCTACGCCGTGATTCACATGTCTCGTGGCGAGGAGCTCTTCACGATCGATGCTCGCCCCTCGGATTCGATTGCGCTGGCTTTGAAGACGGGGGCGCCCATTTTGGTCAACGAGGATTTGCTGAATCTGGATATCCCGGAGCCGGATACCGGTGAAGAGGATTATCCACAGCAATCGGGTTTGGATGAGAAGCCGAAGCCGTCGAGTCAGCAGATGCCGACTGACCCGGAATCGCTGCGGGAGCGACTGAAACGCATCAACCCTGAGGACTTTGGGAAGTATTCGCTGTAGATGGATCTTCGTGTTTGGCGAGTTATTGCGCTGGTATTAGTCTGCCTGCTGGGAGCATCCGTTGTTCCGGCGGCGACAATCGATGACATACCCGAGGTCGTTTCCGAGTTCACCAAGGGCCAGCGACTCATGCGCGAGGGGGATTTTGCCCAGGCGGCGCGCATATTCGAGCAACTGGCCGGGTTTTATTCGGACAGCAAGAATGTCGATCTGTTCGTCTTCCAGCGAGCGAAGGCGAAGTACTACGCTCGCGAATACAATGATGCCATAGCGGGGTTCACGTATTTTCTGGATCGGTTCATCGATTCCGACTACCGGCCCCACGCATTCTTTTTCCTTGGCAATACTCACTATCTTAAAGCGGATCTTGGATCCGCGATGGATGACTGGCTTGACGCCTGGCGCACATCGACAGACGGTCGCCTTGATCAACTGATCCTGGCCAGCGTCCGGGAGTCCGCCAAGCAGGCGGGGCAGGTGCCACTGTCGTATCGTGACCTGATCACGTTGCCCGATGAGCGCCGTTGCCGATTCGCTCAGGAGCTTGCGCAGGGCCTTGTGGATGCGGGCAATCCGGATCAAGCGCAGACGATTGTGCGCGGCTGCGAAGCTCGTATCGATATAGCCCGTATGACCGAGGGCAAGGAACGTCGCAAGAAGTACTGGGAGGTCGCCATGGTCTTGCCGTTCACTGGCGAGCTGGCCGACTATGGCAATGACATATACAGCGGCGCTGTGATCGCGACAGAGTTTTTCCGCGCCGAGCAGCAAGGCAGAGGTATCAGTCTTACTCCCTACGATACC
>CAZXRO010000094.1:0-9529 GCA_964642435.1 uncultured Ignavibacteriales bacterium | reverse complement strand
AGGTCGTGTTCAGTCGTCATTGTAGCTTCTCCTGTCGTCCGATCGAAGCAAAGTGGGGAGGCCGGTTAGTCCGCTTCAATCAGACGGTAAGCCAATCTGCACGCATAGACCTTGTTTGAGGAGCAAAGGAGCTACGTGCCCACAGGGCGCGCAATTGGATGATTAAATGACGCATGTCCCTCCCTTCGAGACAGAGACACATCTATCGGTTTCGGCAAAATCGGCCAGCGCTTTACGATGGAGACAACACGCCCCACAACAGAACAAGAATACTGCTCTGCCTTTGAACAAACTTGTCTAAACAACAAATCTTTACCAAAGGCCCTTCAGAACGGTGCCCACTACTCCGATGCAGTAGAGCATGGGGTCGTTGTTCCGACTCCCTGAACTGACAGCACTGACAAGACAACGCGTATGCTAACCTGGAGATTCCCCACTGCGGACCTGTCCGTAATCATCAGGGAAAGCAAAGGAGCAAATGAGCCATACTCGCCCCGTTATTCGGCCTGACGCGGAGATATGTGAGAACGACCAAAGCAGCCTGACCCAGAACCTGATTGTTCACGGGCTTCAAACGGCCAGCACGCAGGCGTGTTTACTTGTGGATACCAGCTTTGTGGTCCGGTTCTGCAATGATCAAGCCCGCGAGACTATCGGCCCACTCGTACAGCAGGCAATTGCGCCGGGATTGAATCTATTTCATCTGGTCAAAGCCGAACATCGCGGTCCCCTGAGAGAAGTCATCTCGGCTACCGACAGGGGCTGCGCCCTCCCACTTGATCTGGAAACCTGCGGATCCTCTGGAAGCCCGGTCAACCTGCGAATCGAGGTCGTTCGCATAGCCGATACGCAAGACGCCACTGCCGGCTACTGCCTAAACGCTCGCGATCTCACCGCTGCCTGCCGTATCGAACATACCCTGAGAGAAAGCCTTGAATTCAATCAGGCAGTATTCAGACATTCGCCGATAGGCATATCCGTGCGCGACAGGCACGGTCGCCTGCTCAATGTCAACCCGGCCTGGTGCCGTATCTGGAACCGCAATGAGACAGAAGTGGAGCGACTCAAGGCTACAGAGAAGCGCTCGCTGCAGTTTGACGAGCGGGACAGCTATCTGGGTCCGTGGCAACAGAAGGTACGAGACATCTATCGTCACGGCGGAGAGCTCTTTATCCCTGAAATAGAGCTGACAGGCCGTCGTCAGATAAGCACGCAATGGATCTCCCACTACTTCTATGCAATGGAGAGCCATGGTGGTCAAGTCGAGCGCGTGGTGATCCTCACCGAAGACCTGACAGAAAGAAAGCGCCAGGAGCGAGAGCGCGGCCAGGCCCACCGCCTGGAGATGCTGGGATTGCTCGCAGGCGGTATTGCCCACGGTTTCAACAACGTTCTTCAGGGCTTTCTGGGCCATGTTGCTCTGGCCAAGGAGGAGTTGACCGAGGGCGAGGACAGCTGGCATCACTTGAGCGTCGCGGAGAAAGTGGCCGAACAGGCAAGTCACCTGACCCAGCAACTGCTGACTTTTGCCAAGGGTGGAGAGCCAGTCAGACAACCGACGAATACCACGGGACTGATTACAGATGCGGTATCGCTGGCGCTGAAGAATTCTACGGCAACAGTCAGGTTCTCCCTGGAACCTGATCTGCCCTGGATCAATGTGGACAATGGCCAAATAGCACGAGCGATACAGAATGTCGTGCTCAACGCAGTGCAGGCGATGCCCGAAGGTGGCCGCGTAATGATAAGCGCTAAGGTGAACCGCCTACCCGAGGACGCACCGACACCCGGCGGCGCGGACGGTAATTTTGTCCTTATCCAGATATCTGACAATGGCCATGGTATTCCGTCCGATCAACTCCAGCGGGTCTGGGATCCATACTATTCGACACGCGAGGGGCATACCGGCCTGGGCTTGACGGTCGCCTATGCAATCGTGAACAAGCACAACGGCCTGTTGAAGATAGATTCCAAGCCGGGCTGCGGAACGACGGTCGACATGTGGCTGCCTGCCTGCAACCACGTGGCCAATGATCCAATTCACCTTGACACGATTGACCCAACAGGAAGCGAGCGAATTCTGGTAATGGATGACGAGGATTTCATTCGGGAGTTGATGGCCAAGTCACTGACTCGCTACGGATACCATGTCTCTGTCGCCGGCGATGGTTCCGAGGCTGTTCGATTATACCAGCAGGCTCGGTCCCATGATCTACCGTTTGACCTGGTGATTCTCGATCTGGTCGTCTCCGGCGGCATGGGTGGCCAGGAAGCGTTCGAGAAGCTCAAGAGCCTTGATCCGGATGTCAGGGTGCTGGTCTGCAGCGGCTATTCGGCCGATCCAATCATGGCCAATTACCGCCAGTACGGATTCCTGGGCGTGGTGAAGAAGCCGTTTCGTCCCAGGGCGCTGGCGCAGGCAGTCAGGTTCCATTGTGACAAGGCCACCGAACGAGACCACAGTTCGGATGCAACACAGGAGTAGTCACCCCCAGGCTATTAAGACATCGTCGGTGGGGCTTTGATCGGGCCCCCGAATTCCTACCTGTTCGGGGGCCCGAAATCTATCTGAGCAATGCTGTGCTATTTCTGCACAAATGTACTGCACCGGCCTGCAAGCTCTGCCGATAGATTGGATACGGCCAGCAATGCAGTGTTGGTCAATGAGCAGACACAGGACGTATCTCAAAGAACCGAGGGCAACCAGATGCCAATCACGAATATGCCGACATTTGAAGTCGAGCCGGAATCATACTGCGGCGAGGGATCATACATCTCAAACACGGTGGAGATCCGCCGCTTCTTGACAGAGGTCCTGAAGCAACAGGGCGTCCGAAGCATGATCGACATCCCCTGTGGTGATTGGAACTGGATCAGCCTCGTCGATCTCTCGGGCGTGGACTACACGGGTTATGACAATGATGAAGGCTTCATCCGCGACAATCGTGAGTTGTATCCGGAGCATCGCTTTGAGATCATCGACGCTCGCGAGTTTACGAACTGGCCCAGGGTTGACCTTATCCTCTGTCGTGATTTCTTCATCCATTTGCCCAACAAGGACAACCTGCGTATTCTTAATGGCTTTCGAAAGAGCGGCTCTACTTGGCTGATGTCCACCAGCTTTGATTACCTGACTGAGAATACGGACCTGACCGATGAACAGAAGACGGTGGAGTACAGCCGACACCATCGCATGTCGCGTTTTGTCAATCTGGAGATAGTACCCTACAATCTGGGCAAACCGAGACTGGCGATCCGCGAGAATCATCATGTATGTAAGGACCGAATAGTTGGCCTGTGGCGTTTGAACGACTGAGCCGACGTTACAGGTATGGTTCGGCCCACTCGGCGATCAAATTGGCGACGTACTGGGCCTTCTCCTGTTCCAACAGCAGGTGATCGGCACCATCAATGGCAATGAAGCTCTTGGGATGCCGTGCTGCCTTGTAGATCAGGGCGGCGTTATCAATACTGACAATCTCATCCTGGGGTGAATGAAAGATCAGCAACGGTCGGTTCAGCTCGGCCAGGGTCTGCTTGATCCCCTCCCCTTGTACGTCCTCGATAAACTGCCGTGAGATGGTGAACTTCCGACCGGCCAGAGTCACCTGCGCCGACCCCGCTTCCTTGATCTCGTCCAGCTTGTCTTCGAACACGTTGGCGACATGGGCCGGGTCGTATGGTGATCCGATGGTCACAACGCCGGCGGCTTCGTTGACCTCGGCGGCAGCGCGAATAATGGCCGTGCCGCCCCAGGAATGGCCGATCAACAAACGCGGTGCGGCCTTGCGACTGCGCATATGATCGACTGCCGCCAGCAAATCCTCAACCGTGGTTGAGAAGTTGGTATCCGTAAACTCCCCCTCGCTTTCGCCAAGGCCGGTGAAATCAAAACGAAAGACACCGATCCCCCGGCCGGCCAGCGTTCGGGATATATTCACCAGTGGCTTGAGGTCCTTTGAACAGGTGAAACAATGAGCCAGTAGCGCATAGCCTCTGGGCTCGCCCTGATCGGGCAGGTCCAGCCGTGCTACCAGAGATTGGCCCTGACCACCGCGGAATCGCAATCTGGTTGCTTTGGGGGATGGTTTGTCCTGCTTGTTCATAGAATGCCGCCTGTGGCTTAGTCCTTCTTCGTGGTATCAGAATCGTTGCCGGCCGAGACGTCCTCTTGCCCCTGTGGCTGGAAATCGAGGGAGGCAGAGTTGATGCAGTATCGCAGCCCACTCGGTTGGGGTCCATCGGGGAACACGTGCCCCAGGTGGGCTCCGCAATTCCGGCAGCGAGCCTCAATGCGCTGCATACCGAGGCTGTTGTCGACCACCGTTTCGATATTGGAGCTGTCGGTCGGCTTGAAGAAACTCGGCCAGCCTGAGCCGGACTCATACTTGGCCTCGCTGTCAAATAGTGGAGCATTGCAGCAAACGCAACGGTACACACCTTCTTCATGATGGTCATAGTAGACACCGGTGAAGGCGCGTTCGGTGCCGCCCTGGCGAGCGATTCTGTACTGCTCCTCAGTTAGTTCTGCTTTCCATTGCTCATCGGACTTCTGGACATTGTATTTCATTGATGACTCTCCTGTCCGGCTAAGGTTCGATGGTGTCTCGCACGTCGTATGCGCTGGCTGACTGCCGGAGCCGGCCTGTACATGTCGGTAGATCAGGGTCGTCGCGGCCCCGATAGCAATCGCGATCACGAGTAACAGAAGCAGCATCGATAGCCTCTTACGCACTATGGTGTAATTCATGGGGTTGTCTCCTTGTTGGTGTGATCCCCATGTTATTGTACCAACAAAGTCTATGACCGGCCGGTTTCGAATTTCGATCGAGCAGAAAGAGCGCTATCTGCCCGTTTCAATAGAAAACGGAGCGACCGGCCAGGGCCAGATCGCTCCGCGTGTGCGCTGGACGAACAGAGATTAGATCAGGATCGAATCTTGAATTTGGAAACCATCGACTGCATGCCCTCCGCCTGACGATTGAGCTGCTCAGCGGCAGCAGCAGCTTGTTCGGCGCCGCTGGCGGTCTCTTTCGTCACGCTTGAGATATGCTCGATGTTCTTGGAGATTTCCTCCGCGGCGGTCGACTGATCACCGCTGGCAGCAGCAATCTGGCGAACCATCTGCATAACCTGCTCGGACATGCGGACGATCTCACCCAAGCTGTTGCCGGCCTGATCGGCCATCTCGCGGCCCTTGTCGACCTCTTGGACGCCAGTCTCCATCAGCTGCACAGACTCCTGCGTCTCCTGCTGGACGGCCTGGATCATACCGGTAATCTCCCCGGTGGCTTTACCCGTACGCTCGGCCAATTTGCGGACTTCATCGGCAACTACCGCGAAACCGCGACCCTGCTCACCGGCCCTGGCGGCCTCGATGGCGGCATTGAGAGCCAGCAGGTTGGTCTGGTCAGCGATATCGTCGATGACGCTGATAATCTCACCGATCTGGTCGGCCGAGGCGGACAGTTTGGAGATGGATTCAGCCGACTGACGAACGACATCGGCGATGCGCTGCATACCGTCGACTGTCTCCTGCACGGTCCGGCCACCCTCACCGGCTGTGCTTGAGGCACCCTGCGAAGCCTGAGTGGCCTCGTCGGCGTTACGCGAGGATTCGACGATGGAGGCGGTCATTTCCTCAACGGCCGAGGAGACCTGCCCGACCTGCTCGGCCTGCTGGCGGGCGCCACGAGACATCTGCTCTGAGGTAGAGGCGATTTCAGTGGAGGCGCTTACCAGCTCGCGGGCGTTTTCTGACAACTGGCGCATGATATCCGAGAGATTGTTGATCATCTTCTGGAATGCGCGGCCAAACACATCACGCTCGCTGCGCGGCTTGATGTCCGAGGTCAAATCGTTCTCGGCAATCTGTTCGGCGACATGCGAGGCCTCCTGCAGATAGTCAATCATCTCATTGAAGGCACCGGCCAACTTGCCAACCTCGTCAGAGCTCTGGATACTGATCTTCTGACTGACATCACCCTGAGCAACCTCCTGAGCCATATCAGCAAGCTGCATGACCGGACGAGCAATGGTGCGCGCCATGTACCAGGCCAGAAACACGGATACCAAGAGGAAGCCGAAGCCCAGCCAGAGGATGTAGTTGCGAACGGTCGTCGCGGCGGCGGTAAACTCCTCGATATAGCTTCCCGCGGCAATGATCCAGTCCCAATCCTCGAAATAGGCATACTTGACGATCTTCATCCTCTCGCTACCGACCCGAGCATCAAACCATGGGTACTCGATAGTGGCGATCTCGCCATTGGAGAGGCTCGTGGCCTTGCTCATCATCTGCCTGGCAAAGTCATGCTGGGCGATGCTTTCACCCTCGTTAGCCGGATGCACCTGCAGAACGCCCTCGGTGTTCATGGTGTACATGTACCCGGTTTCGCCGATCTTCTGCGACAATATGGCGTTGCTTAGTGTCTTCGAGCGTTCCGGTACACCGCAGAAGAACGATCCGATAACCTCCCCATTGGCATTCCGAATCGGTTCATAAGCGGTTACATACCAATCGTTCACGACCCAGGCCCGACCGGTAAAGGTACGTCCCTGCTTGAAGACAGTCTCGAACACGGGTTGGGAGATATATGTCCCCACGGCCCGCTGACCATTGTCATTGGTAACTGTTGTTGCAATACGACGCGCACTGTTGCCTTCCTTCTGGAAGATTGTATAGTGAGCACCCGTAAGCTGTGACAGGCGATCGACAAATTCAGTGTTGTCGTTCATCGCCACTTGCTCTTCCCCGTGCTTGAGAACGAACTGACCGTTCTCGATCGTCGCCTGATCCCCCCCAGCTTGATCGAAGATCGCCCGACCTGTCTTCAGGTTAGCCAGCACTGTTTGCTGAGACTGCTCAGCACTCAGCCGACACATTTCGAGTGCCATGCTGGTTAGGTGTTCAAGGTCGGTTTCCCCCTGTGCTCCTAACTGCTGCTGCGATTTCCAAACGCTGACAAACGCCACCACACTGATGGACAGCGTTACGATCAGCACGATCATCAGCATCAGCTTGTGAGTTAGCTGAAGTTTGAAGCGCATTTCGCTACTCCTTAGTCTCTTCGCACCCCACGGTGGCGAAGCGAGTTGTATATAGACACTATGTGTTTCAGTTCGCTGCGCGAATACAGCTGATGACATCTCGGCGGGATCGGCGGGGAAGTACTTAGCAAATCTCCGACAATCCTCGAGAGTCTCCTATCATTCTCTAATTTCGGCACACGACGGCTTTTCTTAACCGAAGGTCCGGCCCCCTGTACTCGCGTAAGCTGATGAAACCTTGTGTGTTACCATACTGCGCAACAATTGATCAGACAGACTGAGAGAAACTGCTGAATATCGGCTGCCCTCAACAGAGCGGACGGGGGGGTGAAATTCACTCGCAGTCTCTGTTCTGAGGTTGACGTACGATATCCAGAATGTAAATTGAGCAGGAATAGGTCCGATTTGGCAAACCAGGCGGTTGATTCGATTCGGGAGGGAAAAGCGTCACCGCCTCCTGGCTGGATCACAAACTGGTAGGGCTGAGTATGGATTTCCCGATTTTCTTTGTCGACCACGTCGGCAATCGAATGCTTATCGCAGTTGTTGCTATCCTGCATGTCTTCATCAATCACCCCCTGGCGGTGGGCGCCTACCCGCTGGTCACTCTCATGGAGTGGCTCGGCTGGAAGAAAGGTAATGAGGAGTGGGACCGGCTGGCCTACAAGATTACCATGGTGCTGTTCATCATCACCACCACGATCGGCGCCCTGACCGGCGTCGGTATCTGGTTCACAACGGCACTGATTGCTCCCTTTGGGATCGGCTCGCTGCTTCGGATCTTCTTCTGGGCGTGGTTTGTGGAGTGGATCGTCTTCATCACTGAGGTCGTGCTCATCCTGGTCTATTTCCTGACCTGGAAGAAGTGGAAAGAGGGAGTGATGAAGAAGGTCCATATCGGTGTCGGGGTTGTCCTGAGTCTCTTTTCGTGGGCGACAATGGCGATTATCGTGGCAATCCTCGGCTTCATGATGCACAGCGGAAGCTGGCCGTTGGATCACAGCCTGATTTCTGCGTTCTTCAATCCGTTGTATGCTCCGCAATTGTTGTTCAGAACGACTTATGCCCTGATGACAGCCGGACTGTGCGTCTGGTTCCTGTTGTTTTTCTTCACCCAGAAAGGCAGTGAGTTACGGCGCAAGGCCGTCAGATTTGTTTCAATCTGGACACTGGTATGGGTGCCGCCTTTCATCGCCGGCGCGCTCTGGTATTGGAACATCGTCCCCGATGCAATGAGGAGTAATCTCGATGTTGCCATGCTGACGCAGGCCTTCCAGAACTGGCACCAGACCTTCGGATACATCATGATCGCTGCTCTGGGGGCGATCGTCCTGACGGCGCTGGTTGGTTTGAGCAGACCAAGACTTATCAACGGGGTACTGCTGCTCATCCCGTTCATACTGGGGATCTGGCTGCTGGGTCACTTCGAGCGGGTTCGAGAATTCGTTCGCAAACCGTACGTGGTGGCCGACTATATGTATTCCAATGGCGTCCGCCTCACTGATTACCCGATTTACAAACGCGATGGTATTCTGACACACGCGACATTTGTTGCCCATAACCGGGTCACCGAGGCCAATATGGTCGAGGCGGGGCAGGATGTGTTCCGCATCGCCTGCTCGCGATGCCACACCACCACCGGCATCAATTCCGTAGTAGATAAGTTCAATAGCCTGTACGGTAGCGATGGCTGGGATCCTATGGTTATGGGGACCTTCATCGAAGTGATGCACAATTCCCGGACGTATATGCCTCCCTTCCCGGGCAACCAACGTGAACTGGAGGCGCTGGTGGCCTACCTGAAAGATCTCGAGCAGACGCATGCTCCGCTCTCCGGAGCGCAGTCTCGGGGTATCCCGAGGGCGGCTGCAACGGATGACGATTCGAGCATGTAACGGCGTGAATTTCGGGCTTTTTAAGGACTGCAAAGCATGATACATACGATACTAAACGTGATGGCACCGGCCTTCTTCCCGCGTGATCTGGATCTCCCCTTACCGCTCAATAGCTGGGAGCTGGAGATTATCCTGGTAGCACTATTCCTTCTGCACATCCTGTTTGTCAATCTCATGGTCGGTGGCTCGGTGCTCACCGTGCTGTTTGAGATACTTGGGCTGACGTGGCCGAAGTACGATGCTCTGGCGCGGCGGATTGGGGCCACAATCACGGTCAACAAGAGCCTGGCGGTCGTGCTCGGGGTCGGTCCCCTGCTGGCTATCAACCTGTTGTACACGACCTACTTCTATTCGGCCAATGCGCTCACGGGATACGCCTGGCTCGGGCTGATTCCACTGATCATATTGGTGTTCCTGCTCACGTATCTGCACAAGTATTCGTGGGACAGGTGGACCGGGCCGAAGAAACGTCGGCACATAGGGGTCGGGATCGCATCCGCATTCCTGTTCTTGAGCATCCCGCTGGTTTTCTTGTCGAACATTAACCTGATGCTCTTTCCTGACCAGTGGTCGGAGGTTGCGGGATT
>CAZXRO010000093.1:0-9536 GCA_964642435.1 uncultured Ignavibacteriales bacterium | reverse complement strand
GCCTCCTTCCCTACCGCAGGGATCGTGGGGACAAGAGGTCGAGAGCCACCGGAGGACTTATGCTACCCCACGAGTTTGGCCCGCATGGTATCTGATCCCGATCCTTCGGATCGGGGCACCCGGCATCGGGGCCATCGGGGCCACCGGATAGGCGGGGTGACCTACCGCAGTGGTGATGAGTTGAAGAGAAAGCCATGATAAATGGCGGGCCAGCCACTGTCTCAGTGAAACCCGCGGCAGCAAGAATATGCATTGGAGTGCCCAAGCTGGATAGTTTCGGTTCACTTTCTCTTTCATCTTAAGGGGCCAGGCTGTCATTTATGCTCTTGTCGCACAATCACATAATAAAGCCACTCCCACATTTCTGCTGACTGGTATGGTCTTTGCGATACAGGTGGCACGGTTTCGCGGTGACTTGTGTTCTACGCTGGTCGCAGAAAGTGTACCGATTCACTACTGTTTTTGGAACAGGTCGCAGCAAGAGTCCGTTTTGAAAGTGCTATGAAGAAAGTAATGAAAATGTCACACACGAAGCTCCTCATATCGTCGCTGGCGCTGATTGCCATTTTGGGGACGGGTTTTGCGCCCACCTCCTCGCAGTGGCGGCCGACGGTGACGCCTGAGCAGCTTGCCGAACGGGCGCTGGCGGACAGCCTGCTGACTGTTTATGGGCAGGTGTATCATACGGCGCTGACCGAGAGTCCGGAGGCGGTGGTCGAGACTATGGACCCATTGGGGCGTAGCCAACTTCGTGAGACAGTGCGATCGCTGGAATATGAATCGGTGGCTTCCTATATCGAGAAGCAGGTGGCGTCCTGGCCGAATGCGGATACGTTGGCGGTTCACCGGGTGGATCGGTCGAACGACTGGGTGCGTCTGACGCTGACCGGTGCGCCGCGTCCGGGTTTTGGCGATGACTGGACGCGCTACACGATGGTGCTGTATCGGGCCAACAGCGACGGTTACCGGGTGGCGGCGATTACCTCATTCGAGACCGAGACGCGTGACCGTTATGGCTATCAGGTGAATCTGCAGGAGATGGAGCTTCCGGAGCTGTTTCGTTTCCCAAAGGTGCTATAGCAGTCCCGCTGTTTGCACCCTCTCCCCCTTTCCCCCACACAACTGAGCAAGGCCCGGGTGACTGCTGATCGGCTGGCTGTCAGTCGGTATCGTGGTCGCGTTTAGGTGGATTGGCCGGGTCGGGTGGCTCGGGATCGTTGGGGCCGGGGTTAACCCATTCATCGGTAAAAAACAGTGGCTTCTCGGCATCGATAGCGTAGTTGTCCTTGCGGAACCGGAGGGCAACGTAGGTGCGTGCCTGGGCGGTGGCGATGGTGGAGAGCATGTAGGCGATAATGGTCGTGAAACAGACAAAGAGCATGACAGCCATCAGGTAGCTGGAGGCGCTGGTGCCGCCGGTGCTGATGTAGCGCGTGACGGTGAACCCCCAGTCGACGCCGGGGAAAAGCGTAAAGACGAAGCCGGCGACATCGGAGCGCACCGGCAGGTGGGCCAGTCCGGAGCGGACGAGATCGTCGGGGATGCTACCGCCGCCCAGTGAGGCGGTCCAGACGAGAAACTGGATGGCGCGAAAGGCAGCATAGGCGTAGACGAAGCCGAAGATCTTGGCGCTGACCAGTGCGTAAGCGGTATAGCCGACCCATCGGACGGGCTGGCGGATGATGGTCGAGAAGGTTTCCAGGATAGCGCTGAAGGTCTGGCCGTGGCGCTCGGCGGCGGCGGTGATCGGAAGCAGGAGCACGGACACCGACAGGACTGCCACGACAAGCATGGCCAGCATGGCCACGAGGAAGTTGGGCAGGACGAAGAATATGGCGAAGATCCACTCGCCCAGGTACGGGATGCGGGTAAGCAGCCCCAATAGCGCACCGGCGCCGATCAAGAACGCCAGGGCGAGCACCATAGCGAGTTCTGAGGCGAACACCTGGCCGAGGCGTTTGAAGCCAAACGCGATTGCCTTGCGGGCAGACATGAAGCGGTTACCGCGGATCTCCTCGATTTCGATGATCGCTACGGAGAACATACCCATCATGACGAATAACCCGGAGAGCGCAATGCCGGCATAGAACACGAGTCGGGCCAGCCAACTCTCCATCGAGAACCAGACAAACGGCAACAGGCCGTACACGTCCCAGATGAGGCCTGGCTTCTCCCCTGCTACGGTCAGCGCGATGTAGGTAAAGGCATTGTAGACGAGCAGCGCCATGAGCAGGTAGACAGTCATCACGAGGATTCGCCGCGCTGACACGGCTCGTGCGGGTGCCGAGAGGATATCGGTGAAATTGTAACGGGGCGATTGTAACATACTCACCAGTAATGTTGCCCGGTCGGGCTGTGATGTCAAGATAGTTTGGCGGTTCGGTCGGGTGTCGGATTAGATGTGGAATTCGATAATGTCGCCATCGGCGAGCTCAAAATCGGCCTGCACGCGCTGGCCATCGTGCTTCCCCTCCCCCCAGATCTTGGCAAATTTGAGTTTGGCGGCGAAGTCCTTGTGGAGGGATTCGGCGGCCTGTTCGACCGTGCCGCCGATGGGCAGGATGACGGGATCGGTGAAATCGGGCTCCTTGCCGACCGGCTTGGTATAGACGCGGATCACCTGCAGGGCCTCGAAGCAGGTGGCGGCGAAGGCGGCCAGGGAGTCGTCATCGATGATCGAGGTGGCGACCATACGATAGTCCGGGAAGAGTGTCTGGAGCTTGTGTCGCTTCGCGCCGTCCTCGTCTTCAAGGGACTTGTGGGCGCAGATGATGCATTTTTTGAAGGCGTAGCGGGGGTCATCGGGCGTCTCGGTGACATTGGGGAGCAGCCGGATACGACGTTCCTCGAGGGCATCGACGACGAACTTGCAGTCGGCCAGCATGGTGTCGGCCTCGAGGTCGGCGACGAGGACGACGATGTCGGCATTGCGAACGAGACCGCTGAGGTAGCCCTCGAAGGACTCAGGCGAGATGGGCGGGGTGTCGATAAGCTGGAGCTGGACTGCCTCGTGTTGCATCATGCCGGTCATGGGTTCGCGGGTGGTGTAGGGATAGTCGGCGACCTCGGGCTCGGCGGCAGTGAGGGCATCGAGGAGCGAGGATTTACCGGAGTTCGGGGGGCCGATCAGAACGATTTGCGCGGCGCCCTCGCGTTCGATGTAGTCCTTGGTGGGGGCGCCCTTGGCGCCGCCGGGTGTTTTGGGACCGGCGGCGATCTCCTTTTTGTGTTTGGAGATCTTGGCTTTCATGTCGGCCTGGAGTTTGTCGGTGCCCTTGTGTTTGGGCATGATGCGCAGCAGCTCCTCGGCCAGGCGGAGTTTCTCCCGGATGTCGGATTCGGCGCGATACTGGCGCTCGAGTTCGTAGTATTGTGGTGGCAGATTGGCCGGCATGGGATAAAGATACAAAGGACGGGTGGGGATTTCAAGAGGAAGTGGGGGGAATCGCGGGACGGTGAAGTCATACTTGTTCGTCGAATTGAAGTACACGATATTGATAGCGATTCGGTGCATCGATGAACGCATTACGTAGACAAGGGGTGGTGCTATGCTCAGGGAGAAGCTGATACTTGCAGGTGTGCTGGCGGTGCCTGTTGCGACGCTGGTGTACTTTGCCGCTGCGTTTGGGATAGGGACGGCGTTCTGGATCTGGTTGGGGGCGTTTGTGCTGCTGGGCATTGGTGTCTGGGCATTGGTGCATTGGCACGCGAGCAAAGTAGCCTACCGATGCGGGCACTGCAATGCGGTTTTCACGATCGGTACGTTTGTGGATTTCACGAGCCCGCACACCCGGAGCAAGAAGCACTTGAAGTGTCCGAGTTGTCAGAAGCGGTCATGGTGCGAGGAGTTGGAGCGGGCGAAGGTGGGGTTGTAGATACAGAATGTGGGGGCCTCGCTTCGCGATCCGCGTGTGGTGGACACAGAGTTCCCCGATGCAAGCATCGGGCCACCGGAGTCTAAGTGCCCGATCGAGATACGGCTTCGAAATGATCCGTCTTGAGATTGCTCCACAGTATCCAAGGTAGCAGGATGCCGTTGGTATCATTCCCGCAGGAGGGTGGGTGGTGTGGAGGGCACCGGGCTGGGCTATCTGGCGTGCTTGTCGAGGATGTCGGAGATAGAGTGACAGATGTAGTCGACGTCCTTGAGGACAAGGGTCGGGTACATAGGCAGGGAGACGACACGTTTGGTGGCCCAGGCGGAGTTGGGAAAATGCTGCCCCGACAGACCCAGGTGCGTGCGGAAATAGGACAAATCGAACATGGCCTGATAGTGCACGCCGCATTCCACCCCGTGCGCGGCCATCAGGTGGATGAAGCGGTCGCGGTTGATCTTCAGACGCGAGAGGCGCAGCTTGATGATGAACAGGTGCCAGGATGGCTGCACCTTGTCCGGTATGATTGGCAGGTCGATGAGATCGGTGTACTCGGCGAGGTTGCTTTGGTACCGTTTGGCGATCTTCTCTCGTTTGACCTGATCCTTTTCGAAGCTGGCCAGCTGACCGAGGCCGATGGCAGCATGGACGTCGGAGAGATTCGCCTTCATGCCGAGGGCTCGGATGTCATAAGCCCAGGGATTGCCCTTCTTGCGTTCGTGGGCAGTGCGGGTCATTCCCTGCCGGGACAGCAGACGCACCGCCTCGGCAAACTGTTTGTGCCTGGTGAGCACCATGCCTCCCTCGCCACAGGTGAGATTCTTGGTGCTGTAGAAAGAGTGAACGGCAACATCGGCGAGTACCGGCACAGACTTGCCACGGAAGGTGGCGCCGATAGAGTGGGCGGAATCGGCGATCAACGGCAGCCGGTGATGGTCACACAGCTCGTTGAGGCTGCCGTAATCACACGGCAGACCGGCGATATCGACCGGCATGACAGCGAGAGTGCTGGTGGAGAGCCTGCGCTCGATTTCATCGGGGTCGATATTGAGCGTGACGGGGTCGATGTCTGCGAACACCGGGCGGGCGCCGGTGCGCATGATAGATGAGACGGTGGCGGCAAACGTCATGGGAGTGGTGATGACCTCAACCCCGTGACGGGCATTGACAGCACGGAGAGCCAGTTCCAATCCGGCGGTGGCAGAACTGACCGCCACTGCGTACCGGACGCCGACGAGTTTGGCGATCGCTTTCTCGAACTCGGCGGCATTGGGGCCGGTGGACAGCCAACCGGAGTCGAGTGTTTGAGCCACCTTGCGTTTAGTGGCAGCGTTGAGTTTCAGGTCGAACAGCGGAATCTGCGGTCTTTTCTTAGCGCGCGGCATGGACCAACCTGTCATAAAGGTCTATCATCATGTCCAGCGAGCGGTCCCAGGTGTAGTGCGACTGGACAAATCGGTATGCATTATCACCCAACTGTTGCAGAAGTTGGCGATCGGTAGCAAGTTTAATAATCGCCTCGGCCAGCGATTCGACATCGTCAACGCCGACAGTGAGGGCCGTTTCGCCGGAGCGAACGACCTCGGGAATGCCACCGATATCGGTGGTTATGGCCGGTCGGCCGAGGGCAGCAGCCTCGAGTACGGCGACCCCGAATGCCTCGCGGCGGGAAGGCATGACAGTGGCATGGTGAGCAGCCAGAAAACCGGCCATATCTTCAGGATCGACCCATCCGGCGAACGTAACCGCATCGTCCAGGCCAAGCTGCGCGGTTCGTGCTTTTAATTGCGCGGTCATGGGCCCCTCGCCCGCGAGCGTAACGCTGACACTGTGGCCTTGCCGCTTGACGAGGCTCAGCGCCTCAAGAACCAATTCCGGTGCGTAGCGAGGCCAATGGTGTTTGATGAAAGCCAGTCGGAGCGGGTAGGGCGGCAATGGCGGAATGGTGTCGGGGATGTTGACACCGAAGGGGATCGTGGTCAGCGTGCGGGCTACCGATGGTTCAACCTCGGAGGTCCGTTTCGCCAGGAATTCCGAGGTGGCGGTGATGTGATCGGCATGGCGCAGGATACGTCTGACCAGCCAGCGTTTGAGCGGTTTTCCGGTCAATTCGACGACATCCGTGCCCCACACAGAGACCACAAGCGGGTGGAGCTTGCTTCGCATACCCCACATCCCATGCCCGACAGCGTAGTGGGCATGGACAAGATCGGGGTTGAATTCACGCGCGAGTTCCGCGGCGCGGGAGGCATGCCGGAAGTAGGAGAACCGGCCGCGCCGTCGCAGGATGACAGTATCGATACCCTCGATGGGTTTGCCACCGAGTGAGATTACGCGCACCTGCAGACCGCGTTCGGACAGTCCGCGCACCCAGCGCACAACGTGTACTGAGTGGGCCCAGCCAAATATGACGATCCGCCTGCAGGCCATTTCGGCTCCCGGTGGGGTTATCGTGCCAATTTGATGACAGCCTCGATCACCTGGTCGTGCTCATCCTGCGTCAACTCCGGGTAGATCGGCAGCGACAGGACGCTTTCGGCCGCGCGGCTCGACACCGGGAACTCCTCGGGCGCGTGACCAAGATAGGCAAAGCACGGCTGGCGATGGAACGGCACCGGGTAGTAGATCATACAGCCTATCTCGGCGTTCCGCAGACCCTCGGTAACTTCATCGCGGTTGTTCACGGCGATAGTGTACTGGTTGAAAATGTGGAAGGTTGCGTAGTCCTTGACGACGGGTGTGCGGATGGCCTGGTGATCCGCGAAGGCCTCGGTGTACCGCTGTGCCCACTGTTGGCGTTTGACTGACCAGTCGTTGAGATACTTGCTCTTCACCAGCAGTACGGCGGCTTGCATGGTATCCAGTCGAGAGTTGAGGCCGACCATATCGTGGTAGTACTTGCGGCGTGCGCCGTGGACACGGATCATCGAGCAGGCATCGGCGTATTCATCGGAGGTCGTGGTAATCATGCCACCATCGCCTGCCCCGCCCAGGTTCTTGGTCGGGTAGAAAGAGAAGGCGCCCATATCACCGATAGACCCGGCCTTGCGGCCCCGATACTCAGAGCCGATAGCCTGTGCCGCGTCCTCGATCACAACCAGGTTATGCTCGCGAGCAATGGCCATGATCGGGTCCATATCGGCGCATTGGCCGAACAAGTGTACGGGAATGATGGCTTTGGTCCTGGGCGTGATGGCGGACTCGATGAGATTGGGATCGATATTGTACGTATCCGGCTCAATATCGACAAGAACCGGTTTCGCACCGAGTCTGTGTATAACCCCCGCAGTGGCAAAGAAGGAAAAGTCGGTGGTGATGACTTCATTGCCGGCCTCAACGCCCGCCGCGATGAGAGCCACCAACAGCGCATCGGTACCGGAGGCAACGCCAATGGCATGCGGTGTCTGCGTCAGGTGCATGACCTTCTGTTCGAGCATCTTGACCTCGGGGCCCAGCACAAAGCCACCGTGGGTAAGGACACTAATCACGGCCGCATCGAGTTCCGCTTTCAAGTAGGCGTACTGGCGGCTCATATCAAGCAATGGAACACCCATATTCTACCTCACTCGTCTTTCCAGCCCTGGTTTTCCAGCAGTTGCTCCTCGGGGACATCGCGGAACACCTTGGCCGGCATTCCTGCCATGATCTTGTGTGGAGGCGCATCGGTAGTCAGCAGGGCGCCGGCGGCGATGAGCGCATCGGCACCAACTGTCTTGCCGGGCAGTATGGTAGCATTGACCCCTATGCGAGCACCCTTCTTGATGATGACACCCTTGAAGTGTTTGAAGCGCTCCTGGGTGCGGCCGACGTAGTTGTCGTTGCTGGTCGCGACACAGGGAGCAATGAAGCAACGATCCTCGATTTCGGAGTAGGCGGTCACGTAGACGTTGGTCTCGAGCTTCACGAAACGGCCGACAGTGCAGAAGTTCTCGATAGCCACGCCGCGGCCGACGATGGTCTTGTAGCCGATACTTACGTTTTCGCGGACGGTGGACAGATCGGCAATGAGTACCTTGCTGTCGACAGTGCAGCCACGGTATATGATGACGCTGGCGCCGATAATGCAGTCATCGCCGATAGTGCATGGAGGCAGGACATCGTCTTTGGTGACGGCTGAATTGGCTGCCTTCATGGGGTGTTTACCGACAACCGTGTGATCATCGATCCGCACGTTGTCGCCGATGGAAGTATCCGGATGAATGACAACATGGTGGCCGATCCGGCACCCGGCGCCGATGGTGACCTTGTCGCCGATGACGCAGAACTCACCGTGGGTTGTGTCTTTGCCCAGAGTAGCGCTGGCAGAAATGACAGAGGTGGACATACGGGGATTATCCTTTACGTAATTGTTTGTCGTATTGAACAGCGGGGGCCATACACCAGTTCTCGCACCGACTCATTTGCTTCAGTCCTTGGCCGGTCTTCTCTGCACTCCCGGCATCCAGCCGAAGAAGGCGGTGACAAAGGCCGCCACGCGGGCGTAGTCGACCGGCCGGTGTTCGGCGAGCCGCCTGAGGAATTCCAGCCAGGCAGCAAAGAGAATGGCGATAATGAGTGAACCGGCAAAGGCACCGCCGATGATGATGGCTCGTCGGGGGCGGCTGCGTTGGTCGGGCGGAACGGCCCGGTCGAGTACGGAGATGGTCGGAAGGTTCTCATTCTCACTGATTTTGGCCTGCTCCAATTGCTCCAGCAAAATCTGGTAGAGGCTCTCGTTGACCTGTACGCGGCTATAGAGTTGCTCGTACTGGCCGCGCAGGCCGGGTACCTCGGAGATGGGCAGGGAAAAGAATGAGTTATCCTCGTTGGTTCTTTCCAGTTTTTCGAGCTCCTTTTGGACAATGCGCCGCCGTCGCTGGAGTTCCTTATAGTCGGCGTTGTCTTCGCCCAGTCGCCCGGCGAGAACCTGGAGCTCGATATCTATTCGCGCAAGCTGGACCTTTAGCTCGGAGGCCTGGTCGATGGCCAGGCGGGTCTGTTCATCAAAATCCACTGTGCGGTTGGCCAGTTGAAACTGCTCAAGGTCATGCCGGGCGGAGTCGAGTTCTGCGTTAACCCGGGCGAGGCGTTGTTGAACGAACTCTCGGTGTTGGCGGGCACGGCCAAGAACGATCTCGCGGTTGAGTTTGTCGAGCTCATCGACAAGGGCATTGGTGAGCGCAGCGGCCATTTCGGGATCGCGGTCCTCGACCGAGACCTCCAGGAGGCCTTCGACGGTAACGCGCGAGTCGGTGTGTCCCATGAATGCCTCGAAAGTGGCATCGCGAGAGTCAGTCTCATAGCGGGTCTGGAGGTTGAAGCTGTCGATGACGCGTCCGGCGACCGTTCGACTGCGAAGCATGCGGGCATAGATATCTGTCGGCGTGGCAAGCACCGGCAGATCGAGTCCCTCGGTCACAGAGACGATTTCGGACAGGCTGCCGACATTGCCGACAGGCAGGCTCATGTCTTTGGGTGGCAACAGCAGGGCCTTGGCCTCGTACCATTTGGGCAGTACGAACGACACGATCGCCGCAACAAGAGTAACCAGTACCACGAGGCCGACAATGAGCCCGCGTCGACGCGCCAGCACCTCGAGGAAGAGCCAGAAGTTTCCGGATGAGGATTCGCGATCGGTCATTTCAGTTCCTCCCGGACAGCGACTATGACTTCATCGCCGTC
>CAZXRO010000092.1:5029-9546 GCA_964642435.1 uncultured Ignavibacteriales bacterium | reverse complement strand
GAGGCCGGATCAACGGTGATCCAGGCCGGATCGAAACCGGCGATGGCGTAATCAACGGCATCACCATCGGTACTGATCAGGAAAGACTTGGCACCCGGATTGGCGCCGTTCTCAGTAGCGGTGAAGCTCAAGGAAGCACTGTCGACCACCAGGGCGATCGGGGCCGGCTCCACCGTCAGATTGACAACCACTTCCTGCGGCGAGTTGTCCGCGCCCGCAGCTTCGATAATCAGCGTATCAACATAGTCGCCAGCCGGAACGCCGGTGATGTCGATATCAATCGTGACATCCTGCGGAGTTGTCCCGTTCTCAGGTGTCAACGCAATCCAGGCCGGATCGAAACCAGTGATCGCGAAATTGACGTTGTCACCATCGGTGGCAATATTGAAGCTCTTGCTGGCGGGATTTGCACCACCCTCAGTTGCCGTGAAGCTGACCGAGGCGGAGTCCACCACCAGATTCACCGGAGCAGCTTCCACCGTCAGGGTAATCACAACTTCCTGAGGCGAATTGTCGGCATCGCCAGACTCGATTACCAGCGTGTCAAGGTAAGTCCCCGGAGCCAAACCAGACAGATTCACGGCCACTTCGATATCGTCCGGAGTTGTACCGGAATTCGGCGTAACGGTAATCCAGTTGGTGTCATAGCCCGAAATCGTAAAATTGGCCGGGTCACCATCGGTGCTGATATTGAAGCTCTTGGCCGCCGGGTTGGCGCCACCTTCAACACCCTCGAAACCGATAGAGGCACTGTCAACTATCAGGTTGGTCGGAGCAGCGCCGGTATCTACCAGCGTGTAGCAATAAGGACCACCCCAGGCGGGCTTGTACGAGTTGAAGTCCTGGCCGGACCACAGCCACTCACCACCAGGTGGGTAGAAGGCAGTGTCGATACAGAACTGGGTCGCACCACTGGAGGCATCACCGATATCAACTGTGAAGTCGATCGACTGCACCGACTGACCGGGAGTGATACCCGTTGTGAACAGCCAGAAACCACCGAGGCCAATCGTGTCAGCCCCAGTGCCATTGTTACTGAAGCGGTTTACAAAGTTCTGAGCATAAATGGGTGCCATAACGGTAACCCACTTGGCACTGTCGACATCGACAGTATACCCGGCTCCGTTGTCGGTATAGAACTCGAAACCGTTGGTCGAACCATCAATTCTCGTGTCTGTGGTGTTATTCAGCGCAAACTGGAACAACACCGAACTGTTGTACAAAATGCTGTCCTCAGTGCCATACAGTCCGTCGACGTTGACCAGAGGTACCTCGCCGCCCGGAATCTGCTGAGCGCCTGCGCCAGCAACCCCAAACACCACGATTAACGTGGCAAGGATAATTGATGAAAACTTCATACGTTAACTCCTACATTGTTCATTAAGTACTGTTCTGATATAGCGTAGATTTCGTGAAACGTGCAGATCTTCAGATTCTGTCCCCTCCTTGATTTCTCTGTCAGCACGACTGTTCACTCTATAGTTACTAATGCTCTTCGTAAACCAAATTGGTGTCAGGAATATGCAGAATACGTTTAACTATGGCTGTTTAGGCGCTTGTTAGACCAGAAAAAAGGAAGGAAGAGAAACTACCCCTAACCACTGGAGCGAACTTCCTCGCATCAACCACGTGCAATATATCCCATTTCTCCGTTTTGTCAAGAGCAACGATCGAATTTGTCGGTTTTTTGCACAGGCCTAAGGTGTTGCCTAACTTGACCTTCGGCGGATGATCAGACTTAGCACAAGACCCAGCAGTGCCCCGGCTGCATTGGCTACCAAATCTCCGGGGTCAAATTCTCGCCCCGGGATGTATTTCTGGTGGAATTCGTCGGCCAACGCAAACACCAAAGTGAAGGTCAACGCCCATACTTCCGGCCGCCGTCTCGTCAGCCTCCTCCATGATCGAACCGCCAGAAAGGCAAAAACTGCGTACTCACCAAGATGGGCCACCTTGTCAAACGCAATCCCGTCTACATCGGGAGACTTCAAATGTGGCAGCGAGGAAACCACCAGGACCAGAACAGCATACCCGATAAGCGGCAGGTGGTATCGCGTGAAGCTACCTCTTGGCTGTTGATCTGTGCGAGGATTGCTCATCAGCTCCATAGGTAGGCCCCCCGGACCACCGACGCAAGCAAAAGCGCATCGACCTTTCCCGCCATCTGCGGTCGCGTCTTTTTTTGTGGTCTGCCGCCGCTCGTCGATGTAGATTGGCACCCATGCCAAGAGGGACAGTCGACTATCTCAGCCCCATGCGGAAGCTGTGGCTGACGCTGCTGGCGCTGATGCTGGTTGTTGCCACAGGCAATGGCGGGTTTGTATCCCTGGTGGGAATCAAGCACGCCGGAAAGAAGTTGACAATCGGTCCCAGTTCTGATACCACGTTCAAGGAGGAAGATAATATTGTGCTCATCGGCGAGACCAGCAATCTGGAGAGATTGTCAAGAGACCTCATCAGTTAACAGCGCCGCGAATCAGCTCGTTTGAACCGTAGCGCTTCTCGAAAGCGAAGGGTCAATGCTCAGGGACTTCAAACATATCATCGCTCTTGGGTTGCTGGCGCTGCCCTTGCTCGTACTGCCAGACATACAGGACCCCGCCCTGCTTCCGCGGCTGGTCCTCCTGGGCCTGATAGTTGCCCTGGTCAGTCTGGTCGTGATCTATGTGGGCAGACGACAACCCCTGCCGGTCGATACCGGTCTGGCCGGGCCCATCTGGTGGCTCATGCTGGCCTATCCCGCCATTTTTCTCATCGCCTCCATCGGTAGTCAGGTCTACTCAGAGTCCCTGTTTGTACTCCTGAGAGTCATGCTCTGGACAGGGCTTGTTGTCCTGCTCAATGTTGGTCTGCGACTCAGACCCTATTCGATGCGGTTATGGTTACATACGGTGGTCCTTGCCTCGATAATCCTGCCGGTCATCGCCATGTTGCAATACTACGACATTGCCTTCACCGGACTGCCCTCTGGCAGTCCCCCCGCGGCCACCATGGCCAACCGCAATCTGATGGCCTCCGCGCTGCTACTCATGTTGCCGATGGTCGCGCTCGACGTGTACCGATCCAGAGGCGTGTGGCGTACCCTTGGTCTGGTTGCCATCGGTCTTCAGGCAAGCGTCATCATGCTTACTAACTCCCGCAGCGGCTGGTTGGCCCTGGCAGTTGTTCTGCCTGTTGTCATCTATGGCGGATGGCGGATTTCCCGCACACTCGGAATGAACATCGCCACCAGGCTTGAGTATGCCTCCGCCTGGAAAGCAATACTGATGGTCAGTTTAGTGGCGGCGGTTCTGTTTGCCACGCCCTGGCTCAGGCGGTCCGATCAGGAGTCTGTTGTCGGGCGCCTCGCTGCTGCCGTAGAGACAAAGGGCTCTGTCGGCGAACGTCTCCTGCTCTGGGACCGCACCATCAAGATGTATATGGATCACCCGCTTCTCGGTATCGGACCCGGACAGTGGAAACTGATGATCAACAAATACGGTACCACCGGCCTGCGATCGGAAACCGGGGATATCCTCTTTCAGCGACCGCACAACGACTTCCTGTGGATTCTCTCGGAGACCGGCCCGGTCGGCCTGCTGATCTATCTTGCACTGTTGGCCGTGTTTCTGGCTGTCGGATGGCGCATCTTTACCGATGTTCCCGATCCGCAGATACGGCTGTATGGCCTCCTGCTGGGATGCGTCATACTGGTTTTCGCAGTTGTCTCAACCTTCAGCTTTCCATCGGAGAGGATTGTTCATCTCGTGCTTGTTGCCCTCGCCATGGCCGGTCTGTGGGCCGTCATGCCCTTTGGGGCAACCCCCGCCGGGCCCGGACTCGGGCGCATCGCCAATACCACCCTGATGATCCTGGTGGTAATCGGTATTGCAGCAGCCGCTGGCGGTCTCAGTCGTCTGCAGTCGGAGCGGGAAATCATCAAGGCCATTGAAGAGCGCAACAAATCCAACTGGCCCCAAGTGATCGCACACGCACGGAAGGCTGAGACTTGGTTAGCCAGGGTCGATCAGAGCGCCACGCCGTATGCCTACTACCAGGGACTGGGGCTGTTCGGCCAGGGACGGATCCCCGATGCCAAGGACGCCTTTGAACGCGCCTATGACATCAATCCCTACCATCTGCACGTGATCAACTCCCTGGCCACTTGCCATGAAGCGATGGGGCAGCATCGCGAGGCAGCGCACTACTTCGAACAGGCCCTGTCTATCGCACCGACCTTCCAGCCGGCCTTGCTCAACTACGCGGCCACGCTGTACAACGTGGGCCAGTATCAAAAGGCACACAATCTGATCAGCTTGGTGAATCCGGAGGTCAATCCACGACGTTATCAACAATACAAGGCAAGTATCGAAGCCAGATTGGCCGACACCACCGCAAATGACACCACCGGCGCCGATACCTCAGAAACCCAACCGTGATCGCGGCCGCTGTGCCTGCGACCGAAGACAAGAATTAGTGCCACCATGCCCTTGCTCAAGACATTCCATTTTATCATTCTTTAGGTGTGAAGGGGTTTT
>CAZXRO010000092.1:0-5019 GCA_964642435.1 uncultured Ignavibacteriales bacterium | reverse complement strand
CTCGCAGACAGTCGATGAGCACAACCTGATCGACAATGGTCAGCGGCTACTGGTGGCGCTCTCCGGCGGGACCGATTCGGTGTGCCTTTTACACCTGCTCAAACGTCTGGCCCCGCGCCGTCAGTGGCAACTGCTTGCTGTGCACATAAACCATTGTATTCGTCCCGGAAGTGCCGACCGTGATCAAGCCTTCTGTGAAACTCTCTGCAGCGAATGGGGCCTTCCGCTGATCGTGGAAACCTACGACATTCCGGCGCTGGCCAGGACCGGCAAGACCGGCCTTGAACTGACCGCCCGCGAGATTCGCTATCGGACCTTTGAGCATCTCGCCCAGACCGAAGGTTGCGAACGTATTGTGCTGGGGCACAATGCCGATGATCAGGCCGAGACTATTCTCTTTCGCATCATCCGCGGTACCGGCACCGACGGCCTCGCCGGTATTCCCATCAGACGCGGCAAAATCGTGCGACCGTTGCTGACCACCACCCGCGCCCTTCTGGAGGAGTATCGCGACCATCACGACCTGTCGTACCGCGAGGATGAAACCAATCGGCAGCTTAACTACGATCGCAACTACATCAGGCATGAGCTGCTCCCGGTCATCCGTAAGCGCCTGAATCCCAGGATCAACCGTGCCCTGGTCTCTCTGGCAGAAATCGCCGCCACCGATAATGCTGCGTTGGAGACCCTGGCCGATCATGCCCTGACAAAAGTGAAGCGAACTACCCCCGGTGGTAAGATAGAGCTTGCAATAAACAAACTCAGTACTTATGATAGAGCTGTTCGTCGCCGAGTGCTAAGGCGTTGTCTGGCAGAGCTTTTGGGTGACTATCGCAACGTCGATCGGGTCGTCATTCAACGACTCGAACGCCTGATCGACGAAGGCGGCAAACCGGTCGCCTTGCCCGGCCGGACACGGGCTGAGAAAATCGGCTCGGTGCTCGTGATTCATCACCTCCGGCGCAACCGATGGGAGGTGCCGATCACCAGACGCAGCACTCGGCTGCCAAACATGAACATGAGCCTGATCTGCCGCGAGATGGCGTACGATGGTACCGAGATACCGCGCCAACGCCGCGCACGTCAGGTCACCGTGGACAAGGCAAAACTCTCCGGCGCCTTGACCGTACGAACTATCCGCGAAGGGGATCGGTTTGTCCCCTTTGGCATGACCGGAAGCAAGAAGATCGGTGACTATCTGACCGACCGCAAGATTCCTGCTGTCTACCGCGACGAAATCCCGGTAGTCTGCGACCAGAAGGGAATCATCTGGCTGGTCGGGTTCGAAATCGCCGAACGAGTTAAGGTTGATCGTGCAACACAAGAGGTGACGAAACTTGAGATCATCCGGCACAAACACTGAGCAGCGGCTCAAATTTGAGCGGCTGCTGGACGCTGACAAGATCGAACATCGTGTCAGGGAAATGGGCCTGCAGATTACCAAAGACTACAAAGGGAAAGCCCCCTTGCTGCTCGGTATTCTCAAAGGCTGTGTGGTCTTTCTGGCCGACCTCATGCGACATATCGATCTGCCGCTGGAGGTGGAGTTCATCTCAGCTGAGTCGTATCGTCACGGGTCCGCTCAGGATTCAGAGATCACTATCAACCGCAACTCGCAGATTCCACTCAAAGGGCGCGATGTACTCATTGTTGAGGGAATCGTCGACAGCGGTCGTACTGCCGCCACCATTCTCAAGGCTGTCCACCAGGAGGAACCGGCCTCGGTCGAGGTTGTTACATTGATAGATAAACCGGCCAGTCGGCGAATGGAGGTGCGCCCCAAGTATATTGGCTTCAAAATCGGCAATGAGTTTGTCATAGGCTACGGACTGGACAATACCCAAAAATTCAGGAACCTGCCGTACATCGGCCGCATTGCTGATCAGTAACGCCAACAGTACCGCCCGACTGCGCTCCATTAAGACCGCAGTCTGGACGCCGATAACCTGTAGAAAGAGTGCGGTTGATCATCTTTGGATGAATTATCTACCGACGAGGACAGTATAAAGACCACAATGACTGATTTTCCCGACAAGAACAAGCCCCTGAACTTCGGGCCACCCACTCCGCGTGACAAACGAGGTCCCCACAAGAAGCAAGGTGATAAAGGCTCCGGCAAAGACCCCATGCAGTGGCGAGGCGCCGGCCGCACGATCCTGTTTTGGGTCGCCCTGTTTCTGGTATTCGCCGTCCTGGTGTCCCTGTGGGGCAACCTGAGTCGCGATGCATACGAGATCAACTACTCCGAATTCATGAAGGAGGTCGAACTCGATAACGTCGCCGAGGTTACCTTCACTGACAGGTCCATCAAGGGCCTGCTCAAGGAACCGAAAACGTTCCCGTCTGTCAATGCGCCCAACGCTTTCACCAAGTTTACCACCAGGATTCCATTCGCCGATACCAATTACGAGCTGGTCAACCGGCTGTACAACGCCAATGTGCGCATCATCGCCAAGGACCAGAGCCCGTCGATCTTTCACTACTTGGCCACCATCGGTCCCTGGTTGCTGCTGATTCTCATCTGGCTGTTCTTCATCCGCCAGATGCAGGGCGGTGGCGGTGGGCCGCGCGGACTGTTCTCCTTCGGCAAGAGCAAGGCCAAGCTCCTCACCGATGAACGCCCCAAGGTCACGTTCGGCGATGTTGCCGGGGCCGATGAAGCCAAAGAAGAGCTCGAGGAAATCATCGAGTTCCTCAAAGAGCCCGGCAAGTTCCAGAAGCTCGGCGGCAAGATCCCCAAGGGTGCGCTGCTGCTCGGTCCTCCGGGAACGGGCAAGACCCTGTTGGCACGCGCTGTGGCCGGCGAGGCAGGGGTGCCGTTTTTCAGCATGTCCGGCAGCGACTTCGTCGAGATGTTTGTCGGTGTCGGCGCCAGCCGCGTCCGCGATCTGTTCGACCAGGGCAAACGCAACGCACCGTGTATTATCTTCATCGATGAAATCGATGCTGTCGGTCGTCACCGCGGAGCCGGACTCGGCGGCGGTCACGATGAACGCGAGCAGACACTGAACCAGTTGTTGGTGGAAATGGATGGGTTCGATGCCAACGAGGGCGTCATCCTTATTGCCGCCACCAACCGACCCGATGTGCTCGATCCCGCCCTCTTGCGTCCCGGGCGCTTCGACCGCCAGATTGTCGTCGGGATACCCGATGTCGTCGGGCGCAAGGGGATTCTCGAGGTGCACACGCGCAAGATCAAGATGTCCGATGATGTCGATCTGGAAGTCCTCGCCCGCGGCACGCCCGGCATGTCCGGCGCCGATCTGGCCAACATGGTCAACGAGGCCGCCCTGCTGGCCTCGCGCCGTGATCGCGAATCGGTCACGATGGATGATTTCGAGGAAGCCAAAGACAAGGTCCTGATGGGTTCTGCCCGCAGGTCGATGGTGATCTCCGATACAGAAAAGGAAATGACAGCCTACCACGAGGCCGGTCATGCTCTTGCCGCCAAATTCCAGAAAGACTTCGACCCAATTCACAAGGTGACCATCATCCCGCGCGGCATGGCCCTCGGGGTTACCCAGGCCCTGCCAATGGATGAACGACACACCTACCCGCGAGAATACCTGGAGAAGATGCTTGTCTTCATGATGGGCGGACGCGTGGCGGAGATGCTCGTTTTCAACCACTACACGACCGGAGCCGGCAATGACCTCGAGCGCGCCACCAAGCTGGCTCGCAAGATGGTCTGCAACTGGGGCATGTCCGAAAAGCTCGGCCCGGTGACGTTCGGCAAAACCGAGGAGCACATCTTTCTGGGCAAGGAAATGTCACAAACCAAGGACTACTCAGAGGCCACCGCCCAGGTGATCGACTCCGAGATCCGTCGTATCATTGAGGAATCCGAGGACAGAGCCACCAAGGCCATCTCTGAAAATATCGATAAGCTGCATGCACTGGCCAGGGCGCTCCTGGAACGCGAGACGGTTGACAGCCGCGAGGTCGATGAAATCATCGGCAACGCCCCCGGCGACCAGGAAGAGGTGGAACAGCCCGCCCCGAAAGTCTGAACGGATAGATAGCATATACGATCCTTCAAGGGACGCCCACCGGCGTCCCTTTCTTGTATGTCTCGCGGCATGTCCCGATGTGTCATCTCAAGACTGCCAAGAACGGTCGTGGCGATCTCAAGCCACATCAAACTGGCAGAACCGACCGATGCATGTAAGAAATACAATGTGTCTGAGATCGCTTCGTCCCCGCGCGCCTGACGGCGCGGCGGTCCTCCCAATGACTACCAGTAGGCCAGTTCCATCGCCCGGTGTGGGGCTCAAGAGGTCAGGGCCGCTTCCCCTGCTTGATCATGTAGCGCGCCCGGTTGTGCTCATCATTGGTCTCGGAAAAGAAATGTCCCCCGGTTCCATCGGCGACAAAGAAGAAATAATCCGTGACTGCCGGCTCAATAACTGCCTTGATCGCCGCCAAACCAGGCGAGTTGATGGGGGTCGGGGGCAAACCGCGATTGCGATAGGTGTTATATGGCGTGTTCTGCCTCAGGTCTCGTCGGTAGAGCGGGCGGTCCAGCCCGCCAAGGCCGTAGATGACAGTCGGGTCGGCATCGAGACGCCAGTTCTCACGCAACCGGTTGAGGTAGACGCTCGCCACAATCGGTTTCTCCTCAGACAAGTACGCCTCTGCCTCGACAATGGAGGCCAGGGTGATGATCTGATCGCGAGTGAGGCCGTGGAAGTCGTGCCTCTCGGGAAAGAGGCTTTGAGTCTGCGAATGGAACATGTCGACCATGGTCTTGACTACGAAGGTATCGCTCACACCCCATTTGAAGGTGTAGGTTTCCGGAAAGAGGTAGCCCTCGAGTGTGGGGATACTCAGCGGGGCAAGAAAGGCGGAGTCAAAGTTGTAGCTCATGATGCGCGCGCTGTCCAGATCGAGTCGCGACTGCAACAGCCGGGCGACACGCCAGATGGGCATCCCCTCGGGGATCGTGATGCGGATGCGAAGGAAGTCGGCCTCGGCCAGACGGTCCAGGACGCTCTTGCAGGAGTTTACCCCCACGAAGAC
>CAZXRO010000091.1:0-9631 GCA_964642435.1 uncultured Ignavibacteriales bacterium | reverse complement strand
CCCCTCACACTCCCCACATTATAAAGTTGCCCTGCACCCCCAACGCCCCGTATAGTACCCGGCAAGGAGAACCTATGGAAGCCGGCATCATATTCGATCTCGATCCTACAATCGTCCGCTTTGGACCGTTCCAACTGCGCTACTATGGTATCATCTTTGTCGCCATGCTCTATATTGGCTACTTTGTCTGGCGCAACCAGGTCCTGCGCGGCGGCTACCGCGAGCATATCGCCCAGAACTTCCTGCTGCCCGGCGTGCTGGGAGTGGTCCTCGGCGCCCGGCTGGGGCATGTGCTCTTCTATGACCCCGCCTACTACCTGTCCAACCCCCTGCAAATCTTCGTGTTGTGGCACGGCGGACTGGCCAGCCACGGTGCCGCAATCGCACTGATAATCGTACTCATTCTGTATGCACGCCACTACCGCTCCAATATCCTCGACCTCTTTGATCGGTTCGCTTTCTCGGCCGCAATCGGCGCCGCTATGGTCCGCCTGGGCAATTTCTTCAATTCAGAAATCGTCGGTCGTCCCACCGACCTGCCCTGGGGCGTCAGATTCGTTCGCTTCGACGGCGGTGCTGTGCCACGCCACCCCTCACAGATCTACGAGTTCCTTATGGGGCTTGCTATCTTAGCGATTCTGGTGATTGTCGATCGGAAGACGGGCCGCGAGCATCGACCGGTGGGGCTGCTCTCCGGCCTCTTTCTCGCCCTGTATTTCCTGGCGCGATTCCTGGTGGAGTTCGTCAAGGAGTTTCAGGCACTATCGGATTCCGCACTCACTATGGGCCAGTACCTGTCAATCCTCCCTTTCCTGGTCGGTGTGGCGCTGGTCGTCTACGCGGTGAAACGCAACGTCCGCGCGGAGGACGTCACCCCTTAGTCTCCCGGATGCGCCCGCCGTGAGGTCCCCACGAAATTGTTCTTCAAAAGATCCTCAAGCGTATTGTAGATCGAGCGCGACCCAAACCCCAGCTCCTTGCGCGCTTTCAGCGAGGAGAATGCCCAGTCATAGTCCAGCATCCTGACCAGATCCGGGTAGAACCGTATCCTGCTTCGCCCAAAAACCCGCGCCGACCAAAGGGAAAGCCGCGCCGCGGTGTTTAGAAGAACTCGCGGGAAGCTGATAAGGTGGGGAATCCGTCCGATGATCGCGGAAACGGCCAGCACCAGATCCCTGCCGGTGATGTCATCGCCGGCCAGAATATAGCGCTCGCCCCGGCGTCCCTTCTCAAGCGCGGCGATTATCCCGGGGACAACATCGCGAATATCCACGAGATTGACCCAGTTCCGGAAATCAGGCATGACAAATCGTCCGAAAACCTGCCTTGCCTTGCCCCGGTCATCGCCCGTTCGCGAGGGAGCTACGATAATCGAGGGATTGACAATTATCAGTTCCGTCTTGCTCGATTGAGCCGCCTTGAACAACTCATCCTCTGCTGCCCGCTTGGTCATGATGTACGGAATCTTCAGATGTCCCAGATTGAACTGAAACTCCTCGTTGGCTTTCACCGAGGGCCCCCGGTGTGTCCCATTGGTTCCGTTGCGGCGCGGGATGGCACCGACCCCGACCACACTGGATACATGAACAAACCGCTTCACGCCGGCTTTCGAGGCAGCCTTGTACAGGTTCAGCGCCCCAAAGACATTAATACCCGTGAACTGTGTCAGGCGGTCACGACGGAAGTTGACCAGGGCCGCACAGTGAACGACGGCATCGATACCCTCCATCAGGTGGTCAAGTTCGGATTCCTGACGAAGATCCGCGACTCGTTTCTCCAGCCCCAGAAAATCAACATAGGAGCAGTCTGAGTCCGGACGTACCTGAGCGACCGGCACAATTCCGCGTCGGCTCAGATGATAGAGCACCTCCCGCCCCAGTTTGCCCGTGGCCCCGGTAACCAGAATCTTCGCCTGTTGCAGATCAAACATAGTCTCTCAATCCTGTCATGTTCCCTGCTGTCTCAACAACGCTGGCCCGCCCGAGTTTCCGAATCGCACGGGCTGATCAACCTGCAAAAGCATCCAGTACAGCAATCAAACGGTCGATATCACTCTCATCGTTAAACAGGTGGGCAGAAATCCTGATCGATCCCTCACGCCTGACACAGACAATTTTATGCTTCAAAAGCTGCGTATGCAAGCGTTCATAATCATCGCATGCAAAAGTCAGGATACTCGAACGATGTTTCGGAGTCATACTTGAAGTTATCGTAAAGGCCGGCGTGTCATTCAGATAGGCCGCCAGCCGGTCCAGCAGACCGCGATTGTGCTGCTGAATATACTTGACCCCCAACGAGGATATAATATCAACCGCCGCATTCAGACCCAGCAGATTCAGCACGCTGTAGTAGCCCATTTGCCAGCGACGGGCATCCTCGAAAAACGGCAGCTCGAACTTGAACAAGTCCGAGAAGTCCATGTGCCAGTCGACCTCGTGCCATGATGCCCAGGGACGGCCCAATTCCGATTGCAGCTTCTCTGACACATAGTACATGCCGGTACCCTGCGGCGCCAACATCCACTTCTGGCAACCGCTGGCGAAGATATCAATACCGAGCCTGCGCACATTGATTGGCTCCACACCCAACCCCTGGATACCATCGACAACGAAGTACATACCGTGAGCACGGCAGATGTCTCCCAGCTTCTTGAGGTCATTCTGATACCCATTGAAGAACTGCACCGACGAGATAACCAGCGCCCGAGAGCGCTTGGTGATTGCCTGCTCGAATTCTGCGATGTCAAATTCCCGGTTGTGCGACTCTACCAGCTTAACTGTTATCCCGCGCTCCCTGGCAGCCCCATTGAACGCGTACACCGCCGAGGGAAACTCAATATCGGATATCAGGACTTCATCGCCGCGCTCCAGCGGCAGCGCGAAGGCAGCAATATTAAGCCCGAAACTGGTGTTGCCACCCAGGCCGATATCCTGCTTGCGAGCGCCGATCAGCTTGGCCAGTTTGGCCGGAAGTGCATCCAGTACTTCGTGTGTCAGGCGAGTGTCATCACGATCGGCAGCCAGTCTCAGCTCAACGTTCTCGCGGATCGCCTCGGCAACCGGCGTTGCGAACGGGCAGAAGGAGGCTGAGTTGAAGTAGGTCACATCCCTCGTATGGGGAAAGAGTTTGCGAATCTCGGCAAACTTGCGGGCATCATACGGGCTCATCGCGACTTTCCTTACAGTGAATAAATGTATCCGACAATCAACATCGCTCCACCAAGTTTCAACAGGTGGGCACACACGAAGAACAGCAGATAGGGCATAGAGAGGCTCAACCTGACAGTGAGCCCCATAATGGCCGGCACCACGCCGAGCGTAAAGGCTACCAGCGCCCCTGCCAGCGCCGTGCGAACATCGGTCAATGGCAAAAGGACGTGGAAGAACTCGAAGGCCAGGGTGGGGATCACCACAAAGAACATGAACTCCATCAGGTAATTGACAAAGAACCACTTGGCCGAGTACGGCTCCAGCATCTCGGCGGCATATAGTCTGAGAAAACCCAACTTCTTCAGCGCCAGTTCCAGCAGCGCGCTGATAATCAGCAGGTACAGCCCCGCGAATACGAAGCAATACAGGACCACCCAGTTAATCCTCATGACAGCCAGCCCTCCCGACGGTACCATGCGAACGTCTCCGCCGCGCCCTGTTCAAACGGTATCTGCGCCACAAAACCCAGCTCCTTTTCAGCTCGTGTCACATCGACCTCCCACTCGGCCAGCAGTTCTCCGGCCTTCTCCCGAGTCAGCATCGGCGTCGCCCCCACCAGCCGCAAAACACCCTCGCTGATGGCCGCAATCAAACGGAACACCCCCGAAGGTACGTGCAGCGGCACCGCCCATCGCCCGCAAGCCTTCTGCAGAATGCTTATCATCTCCCGAAGCGAATATGCTCGCGGCTCAGCAATATGATAAATACGGCCCGACGGGATGTCCCGCTTGCAGGCCGCCAAAACCGCCCGGCAAAGATCATCGACATGCACCAGTTGCAGCTTGCGGCTGCTGTCGCCGATATACGGCCGAATGTGGCGATTCAGGCTTTCAAAGAACGAGAATACTTCCCTGTCTCCCGGCCCATATACGCCCGATGGGCGCAGTATGACCAGCGGCAACCGGTCCGCAAAGGACATGGCCACCTGCTCCCCAGCCAGTTTGGAGCGCCCGTAAGTGGTAACGGGGTGTGGCGTATCCTCCTCGCGCACCGGCCGGCCGTCAACCGAGGGTCCGCCCGCAGCCAGCGATGACATCAGCACCATCCGCTTAACACTCAGATTGTGAGCCGCGACCGCCTCACAGACATTCCGTACGCCATCGACATTGACAGCCATAAACGCCGCCTCGGATTTGGCCTTCACAATGCCGGCGTTGTGTACCACGTAGTCTACTTCCTCCACGACCCGACCCAGTCCGTCTAAACACATGATGTCACCGTGACGGAAGGTTACCGCCAGACCGTCAAGGGCACATAGATCAGCCGTCTTGCGCACGCCGGCGAAGACATCGAAACCGGCGGCCACAAATGTGCGGCATAACCTCGCACCGACGAAGCCATTGGCGCCGGTTATCAGTACCGATGGACGTGATTCTGACATGGACCGAAGGTAGCCAAGTTCTCGGACAGGTTCAAGGATTAGCTTTCGCCTGACACGAAAACGGGCTGCCAGGACAGGATGTCCCGGCAGCCCGGAAAGTCAGCTTGTGCTGTAGTCTTCAGACTATCTAAGCCATTTCCACTCACCCTCGCGGAGCACAAAAATGGCCTGCCCGGTATCGACCGTGCCACTGCCGGTTGTGATCTCGAAGATCACCATGGACTGCTCGCCCTGGACCTGCTCATCGATCACAATGATCTGCTCCAGACCCCCACGCTCTTCGAGTTGCTGGCGCTGCATGGTCTGGGCGGCCTGAAAGGGCTCTTCGCCACCCAGGCTTTGCAGAACTTCGTCGGCGAAATAGTCACCGCCGGCCAAGCTGTCACCCTCACCCAGCAGCGTGAAATACTCAATAAGGACGGTTCCGGCGCCGTCTCCAGCCTCAGCCTCAGCCGTAGCTTCCGGTTCAGCCGTTACCTCGCCGGTTTGCTCACCCTCACCGCCACCACAGCCAATAAGCAACCCGGCCATAAGCACAGACAGGATCAAGAATCGCAACATACATCTCTCCTCACAGTTTGTACCACGCTTCACGCCGATATCATCCGAAGCAACAACAATTCTGCCAGGGACACGTCGGCGCCAAACGCCTAAGCACATTTATGATCTACTCTCAAATTGACCGAAAAATGCGACACGAACCATGTCTGTGATCACAGCGGCATCGGACCGAAGATCAGCCCGCGTTCGACGTGAGGACACACAGTCCCACATGATGGCCAAAAAGGGAGATACGCACCCGAGAGCACGTGTAACATTTCCCATCAAGATAGGCTGTCAGTCTATCCGGTCAAGCAAAAGCTCGATTACCGCGCCACCCGGCCCTCAAATAAGAGTGACAAAGTCACTTGCTCTTGCGGAACCAGAAGAATGGTTGAAGCAAATACCGTCCCCACGACTGTGTCATCTCCGCCGGCACACCCTCATGAACATAACGAACATCCTCAACCGTATAGAACGCATCGGGTGCGTAGCCCTCCACTGTGTCCAGCAGTGACCGCAGCCGAGAAGCCTTGATCACTGAAAAGACAACCTTCTTCGCGCCTTTGGTCCCGGAACCGTCAATATGCGTGATCCGGAAGTTCTTCTCCTGCAGTAGCCGGATCAACTCCATGTTCTCGGTGGGGATAATGATGCGCACTAATAACATCCCCAGGGTGATCCGGCGCTCCAGCGTCATACCCAGGTACGTTCCCGTGGCAAACCCCGCCCCGTAGGCCAGAAAGTTCTCGATACTGCCCAGATCGCGGATAATCTGGCCGATCGCCGCCAGCCAGATCGTCACCTCCGCAAAACCCAGAATCGAGGCTACCGCCCGTTGACCACGAGCGACCAGGATAATGCGAACCGTCCCCAAGGTCACATCGGTGACGCGGGCGAAGAAAATGAGCAGCGGGACCGCCCAACCGGGAAATACCGAAGGATCAAGCATACGGGCTCATCAATACGGCCCGTACATGGCCCATGTCAAGCCCCGTCTATACTAATCTTCCCACACGGGATCCGCGACAAGCCCCATGAACAGGATGGCGCCCGTGGTCGATTCGTGGATTACGAACACAAACGGACGGTTACATGCAACCACCGGCTTCTCGATCGATACAACATCCATGAAGACGGCTGTCACCGCCGCGGCCTCGGTCCCCTCCTCGTCGACCTGCACGAATGACTTGTGCAGCACTTTCGATATGTACACGCTCAGATCGACAAACATGCTGTCGAAATTTGCCAAACCCGGATCAAACGCATCGCTCATCCCCATCGCGATAAGATGATCATTGAGCATCTGTCCTAATTCGAAGCGGAACTTCGGCAGAATCACGTCGAAAAACGCCGGCTCAAGCTGGTTTCGCCACTCATCCCACGAGTCCGCGGTGAAGGTCTCGATAATGTCTCCAGCATCGTAGTCCTGATTCGGGGCGAGTACGGTCATGCGAAGTGCAGCATTGCCGTATGGCAGGCTGGCCGCCTGGAACAGTTCGGTCCGGGCATACAACACCGTGGTGTCCGGCTCGCCGGTGCTTGCGTCGCGAAGAGAGTCGGTGCACAGCCGCATCATATCGCGCAGCACCTCGGTGCCATCGGCACGATAGAATGGCAACGATTCGGTCATGTCAGGATCGAAAGCAAATGTCCACGTTCCCTTGAAGTAAATGGCGTTGGCCAGAATGGCCATAAGATTCGGACTCAGAGGCGGCTCTACGATACCATCGATCTTCCCGTTCGTCTTCTCATCCACCCAGTTGTTGATTGTATCGGCTGCGGTAGGAAGACCGAAGTCCATCGCCTTGACCTGCGCGTCGAAGTAGTCGCGGCAGGTACTCTCAAAGCTGCCTCGTAGCGACAACCCCTGCCGGTACCAGACAGCATTCGCCAATGATACTGTGGTTGCCGGATCAAGACCCGGCAGCACGGTCATGATTGAACGATACGACTCATTGATCTGCTCCAGCGTCATGCCATCGGGCAGCCGCAACCCCTCGTGGATACCATCCTGAGTCCCGCCCGCAGCCCCGGCATGGGCCATTCCCATCGCCATCGAAATCGACATGGGAGATATGAAGACGTTTTCGTCAGAGCCTGAAACCGATACCACTTCGCGGAAAATGTCCGGGGCGAAATCGGCCCCGGCCTCGAGCAGCTCGTAATCCGCTGCAGTCAGATCCCCGATTGTATACTGGGGAACGGGGTTGGGGTTGTCGCTGCTGGTGCCGGAGTCGGAGCAATTGATGAGAGCCAACATGACCACAATTGACAACATGAACAGGGCTGTACGTCGCATACGGACCTCCTGGTTTTGCGACCCGACCTCGGCCGGATCCCCCTTTTCTTCGACTATCGGACGCTGACTTCTTTAGAAGACCAGCGCCTCGAAACGATAGATTTCAGCCAGCTTGTCCTTGTAGCTGTGTTTCGGCAGCCCCGCTTTCAGACATGTCTGCTCAAGGAATGTAATGCGGTCCCAGCCATGCTCAGTGGCCACCTGCGGCAGCAATAACCCGCTGTGGAATTCCATCTTGATCATCAGCCCGTCGCGGCCAACCTGAATCTCATTGATGTCGTGCACTCGCTTCAAGGGCGAAAGCACCGAAATCTCTATCTGTAGACGTTCGAATTCCTGAATTGTCAAAGGCGTAAACCGCGGATCGTCGAACGCCGCCGCCTGCGCCATCTGGGCGATTGTGTCGGTGAGTGGCTCGCGACCGCGAAGCTGCCCGATACACCCGCGGAGTTGCCCATCGAGCTCCAGCGTGACAAACGCTCCTCGTTTGCTTTGCAGGCTCTCATCCACCGGTGGCTCGTACTTGCTGCCGGCCAGCCCGGCCGCGATTGCATCGCGAGCTATCTGGTGCAGCGCCTCCTTCTGCTCATCGGTCAACGAGAACTCCTTCTTCCCGTCGGCCTGCCTGGACCCTATTGCCTCAATACGCTTCTTGGCCTTCTCACCACCAACGACTACGGCCGACAGGTATCCCACGACCTCGCTGGCATCACCGGTCGTCTCGGCACTGGTCGTATAATCAACGATCTTGACCTCAGCGCCGCCCAGTCGCTTCGTGGCCATAAGCACCGCCGCCACCGGTCCGCCACCGCATGCCTCGCCACTGCCGGTCTCCAGAATCGAGAGGACATCACCCGGATCATACGCCTCAATCGCCTTCCTGACCTCGCTGTCGAGCTGGTTGGCTGTCTTCAAATCATGAAAGTGGGACAGATCGGTGGAGGCCACCATCAGTGTCCGAGTCCCCTTGAGTGCCGAGCCCAGCACCTCACCCAGCGCTGCAGTGGTATCCTCGTCCTGTTCCCCCATGACAATCGGCACCAGCTTGAATTTGCCCAGCAGGATTTGCAGGAAGGGCAATTGCACCTCAAGGGAATGCTCCCCTCGCTGGGCACCAACCGCATGCCCCTGGCTTGAGAGATATATCGAGGGATTCATGTGCGCAATCCGGTCTGCCAGGTCGCTGTCAATCTCTATCTCTCCCAGCGGCGTCTGGTACGCATCGCCGTCATAGACCGAACACCCCTTGAAAAACACTGTATGCGAGGGAGACACAATGACGACAGAGTCAAACTCCTCGCCCTCGATCATCTTGTATGCCCGCGCAGCGGTCAACCCACTGTAGGGGTAACCGGCGTGGGGTGCAATTACCGCCAGCGGCGGTCCCGAAAGCGGCCGCTTCTCGGCGGTGGCGTACATCTCGGCTATCATTCGCGTCAACTCAACCGGATCCGAGGGATAGAACATGCCGGCAACGGCTGGACGACGTACTCTTCGCGTGTTTGATTCCACTATATCATTCCTCTTTTCACGGACAAACTACCACTAACCACCCTCATTGTCAAACAGGATCATTCCGGTCCAAACTGTACCTGCCCCCCAGTTGACCATCAACGGTCTCTGTACCACCATGTACACCTGACGTACCCTAATGATCCTGACTCGAGGTCGATTTCAAGCCACAATCACAAAGCGGAGACCCGGCCGATGGATCTCCGCTTGTGTGCATGTGGGGCAGTCAGTTAGCGGTTACATGAGTCCCGTTGCTCGCTCGGGCGGGTTGGGTGTGAACTTCTCCTTGGGCGCGCCATTGGCGCCACCGTTGCCATCATCGCCCTTGATCCCCTCCACCATCGCCGCCAATGTCGATATGATCCCAGTCGCCTCATACGGCAGGAAAATCTTGTTGGCGCTGCCCTCGGCGAGCCGCGGCAGCATTTCCAGGTATTTCAACGTAATCAGCTTGTTGTCGGGGTTGCCGTCGTGAATCGCCTTGAAAACCTTCATGATGGCATCGGACTCACCCTCGGCCACCGTAATCTGGCGATACCGCTCGGCATCGGCTTTCATTCGCACGGCCTCGGCGTAGCCATCGGCCTCCAGGATCTGCGACTGACGCGAACCCTCCGCGCGGTTGATTTCGGACTGACGGCTCGCTTCAGAATCCAGGATCTTGGCCCGCTTCTCGCGCTCGGCCCT
>CAZXRO010000090.1:0-9766 GCA_964642435.1 uncultured Ignavibacteriales bacterium | reverse complement strand
CTACCTCCAGACCGTCAGCGACCTCGGAGACAAACAGGATACCATCGGCGCCCACACCTCGATTGCGGTCGCACAGCTGCTCGGCCACATGTGACAGGTCCGGCAAATCGCCGGCAACTGCACTGTCAACGACAAGGAAGTCGTTGCCGAGCGCATGATACTTGGCAAATGCAATCAACATGCCGACAAGTATGGTCCACGACAGCCGTGCGAGCAAGAAAAAAGCCCGCCAGACGGCGGGCTTCACAGGACCATTTGGGTCTGTCTATTCTCTTACATATTCTCTTTAAGCAGATTGCCCAGTCGGCTGATGCCCTTTTCGATACCCTCGTGAGTGGCATTCGAGAAGTTCAGCCGCATCGTGTTTTCGCCACCTCCGTTCGGGAAGAACGGCGAGCCATACACGTAGGCCACTTTCTTGTCAACCGCCGCAGGCAGTAATGCCTTTGCCGACATCTCTTCCGGAAGCTCCACCCACAGGAACAGCCCGCCATTGGGCTCGGTCCACTTGACGCCCTCAGGGAAGTGCTCTTTCATGGCTTTGATCATGACATCGCGTTTCGCACCATAGTCAGCACGGAGTTTCTCGACATGAGGCTCCAGCTTACCGGCGTTGACGTATTCGTGGATGATATACTGAGACAACGTGTTAGTGTGCAGATCCGTACACTGTTTCACTTTCTCGAAATGAGGCATGATATCCTTGGGACCATTCATCCAGCCTGTGCGCAGGCCGGGAGCAAGTACTTTGGAGAACGTCCGAATAGCGATCACTTCATCGCCACCATAAGACTTGAGAGTCGGTACCCGATCGCCCGCAAACCGAATATCGCTATATGGGTTGTCGTCTATGATCGGGATGTTGTACTTCACAGCCATATCCACCAGCGCATGGCGACGCTCCAGCGACATAGTAATGCCTGTCGGGTTCTGGAAGTTGGAGACGGTGTAGATGAGTTTCGGCTTGTGAGTCTTGATCTTCTCCTCGACCTGATCAATGATCATCCCCTCGTCGTCCATGTCGACTGTGGCGTAGCGAGCACGGTAATAGTTAAACGCTTGAATCGCCCCGACATAGGTCGGGTTCTCACAGATTATGTAGTCGCCGGGGTCGATGAACGCTCTCGCGATCAGTTCCAGTCCCTGTTGTCCACCGGAAACCACGAGAATGTTGTCGACTTCCGTCTTGGTGCCGCGCTCGGTGGCACGCTGGGCGATCAATTCCCTGAGTTCCGGTACACCGCGAGAGAGCGAATACTGGACGGCCTTATCGCCGTGCTTATCAATAACAGCGATCATTGCCTTCTTCAGGTCTTCCAATGGGAACAGCTCCGGCGCCGGTAATCCCCCGGCAAAGGAGATAACACCCGGTTGTGAGGAAATCTTGAGAATTTCCCGAATGATGGAAGTCTCCAGCGAAACGACGTGCTTGGCTATCTTCCACAGATCGGTGTGAACTTCGAGCTTCTGGTCGACAAGCATCGGACTGTCCTTTCTTGCGTTTCCCCCACTCGATCACAGAGCCTGAGGCAACATGAGAGTCGAGCGACGGAGGTTTTCTCTCCAATTGCCCGTAGCATAGTGGATTCCTCCCTCGATTTCAACCCAAATCGGCTACGGGATAACGGCTTTGCAGCCGATGTAATGACCTAAGTGTTGCTCCAATAAGGCGCTTGACAGCCGGTGCCCCCCGGTGTACTTTTGGGGCCACGTATCGCAAAAGCAGAAGCCACCGTAGCTCAGTTGGTAGAGCAACTGATTCGTAATCAGTAGGTCTGCGGTTCGAATCCGCACGGTGGCTTTATTTGTTTGTTGTCCGATGCTTTCCTCGCTCGGACAGCCCCCATGTCATCGTCCAGGTGTCTTGATAGTCAACCTTGATTCGCCTGTGATCGCAGCTGACGCCGCTTGAAGTACTTGAATATCTCACTGGCAACCATCACAGTCGAGGCGCAAGCCAGCAAGATGACTGTCGTGGTCAGCGAGACCGGTTCCGTACCCAGCACTCGTTGCGTGAAAGGCAGGTACAAGGCCAGGATGTGGATACCGAGAGCAACCGGAACGGCTACAACCAACAGGATGTTGTTGCGCAAAGGTACGCTGAATACCGATGCTGTCTCCGAGCGGCAATTGAAGGCATGGAAGTTCTCAAAGAACACCATGAGCAGGAATATCAGATTTCGGGCCTCAGTTTCGGCCATTCCTTGACCCATCAAGTACCACCAGGCCCCGAAAGCCACTACGGCCATCGTCCCGGCGGTCACAAGGGTCTGTTGAATCATGAGTGGGTTGAAGATGGGCTCGTCCGGGTCTCGCGGCTGCTGCATCATCAGCCCCGGCTCACCCCGTTCGAAGGCCAGGCCCACATCCTGGATACCGTTCGTGATCAGGTTCAGCCAGAGAATCTGGACCGCCACCAGCGGGAGAGGAAGCCCCATCACCAGCGCCGCAAGAAATAGCAGCACCTCTGCGGCGCCGGTCGAGATGAGCAGATAGGCAACCTTGCGAAAGTTCTGATAGGCGCGACGACCCTCCTCGATACCATTCACAATCGAGGCGAAATTGTCATCGGTGATGATGATTGAGCTGGTCTGCTTCGTCACATCTGTCCCAGACCCCATGGCGACACCAATGTGCGCTTTGCGCAAAGCGGGTGCATCGTTTACCCCATCGCCTGTAGCCGCGACGAAGTGCCCCCGACTACCCAGCGCCTCCACAATATGCAGTTTTTGGATGGGATCGATTCTCGCGAATACCGAGGTCGACATCACTTGTTCGCCAAGCTGCCCGTCTTCTTCCCCAAGCTCGGAGCCAACGAGCAAGTCATCCCTCGATTGCGCGATACCAAGATCTCTGGCGATGGTCAACGCCGTGTCAGGATGATCCCCGGTTATCATAGCCACCCGAACACCGGCATCTCGACACTGACGAACCGCGTCCTTGACTTCCGGCCTTAACGGATCGATAAACCCGACCAGGCCGACAAAGCGCACCTCTGGCAGATGGTCCGGTGTCACCTCGTCACCCGTATCCTCCGGCGGCTCTCCCGCACCCGTCGCAACTGCAAGGACACGATATCCCTGCTCTGCAAGGCGATTGGCCTCTTTAAGGATTGCTTCCTTGTCGAGCGATAGATCCTGCCCCGGGTGATAGACAGAGCCGCTATGCGACAAAATGGCTTCCGCAGAGCCTTTTACCGCCACCTGCTGTTCATCCCCATCAGGCACCTTATAAAAGGCTCCAGCCAGTTGCCACCGGGACTCATACGGTAGGCGCAGACTCAATTCGTTGGTGTCCCTGACCTCTCTGGGAGACTCACCGATTTTGTGGCTCAGGGCAAGGAAACCAATATCAATCGGATCTCCTTCCCCCTGCCACGCACCGTTTCCTTGCTCCAGCGATCCCTCGTTGGCCAGGATCGAGGCGCGCGCCAGCTGCGCCAGGCGCTCCCGCTCTTGCTCAGGGATACCGTGGTCACCGTCTTCAGGCGTAATCTCGCCTTCACCCGATAACCCTTCGCCCGAGACCTGGTATCTCCGGAATCCATCTTCGTCCGGTAAACTGAGCAGCTTGGCAGTTTGACGATTCAGGGTGAGCGTACCGGTCTTATCACTGAGAATGGCAGTGCAGGACCCGAGCCCTTCGACTGCGGTGAGCCGCCTGATGATCACCTTGCGATCAGCCATCCGGCGCAGACCTATCGAGAGGGCCACTGTCGTACCAACGGGAAGTCCTTCAGGAATGGCCGACACCGCCAGAGCTACTGCCAAGAAGAACACCTCTCTCCAGGCAACTCCCTGCAGTAACGTTATCAAGGCCACCGCCGCCACCGCTCCAAGGATGATAAAACTCAAGTGCCTCACAAACCGGTCGATGCGAATGACCAAAGGCGGCTTCGAGGTCTCCGTGCCCGTGACCGCCTCAGCGATTCTACCCAACTCGGTCGCTTCCCCCGTGCGTACAGCCACTCCTTCAGCTCGTCCGGCCATCACCGTCGTTCCGGCAAACACCATATTCATCTGATCCGCTGGTTCCAGTTCCTTCTCGTCCAGCACATCCGTATGCTTATTGACGGACTCGGATTCACCCGTCAAAAGGGCCTCGTCAACCGCAAGGGACTGCCTGCTAACCAGCCGTATGTCCGCCGGGACCCGCATCCCCGACTCCAAAAGAACGATATCACCCGGAACGACATCATCACTCTTGATCTCGCGCTCTTTGCCGTCGCGGCGCACCTTGGCCGCCGTTTCCATCATTTTCTCCAACTCGGCGGCACTCTGCTCTGACTTGTACTCCTGAAACGTTCCTATCAGCGCATTCAGCGCTACCACAGCGAAGATGAAGATGGTCTCAGACTGATCTCCAATCGCGGCAGAAACGACACCGGCAATCAGCAGAATGTATATGAGAGGGCTTTGGAACTGGCGAAGGATGACCGTCCAGACAGATGGAGCCTGTTTCTTGGGCAGCGCATTCGGGCCGTAACGATTCAGCCGCTGCTGAGCATCCCCTTCGCTCAGCCCACCTGAGCCCACCTCCAGCGTATCCATCGCCTGATCCGCTACCACAGTGTGCCACGGCTGTGCCGGGTCGTACGCTTCCAGACGATCGCTATTGTTCGTTTCATCCATGATCAAGTTGCCCTCACGTTCGCCATCACCAAAGCGATGGCAACCGCTGTCCGGACGAATACCAGCAGGTCAACGGTTGTTGGATATGAGGTGCGACTCCCCTGTCGCCTTCCGGTGCGTCCAAACATAGTTTGGTCTTGTCTCAGGAACAGCACCTGTGCGTTATTGTTCCAACAGGCAAAGACAACTGAGCGCCATTAGCGGTGCACGTCCGCTCGTTGGCACTGTCTCGTGAGAAGATGATTGGAGGTTCGTTACCAGCCGTGGAGAACTCTGCAACATTTCTTGCTCACAGGTGTTACCATCACAAGGCGACAGCTCGTGGCGCGCGATGGTGCAGACCGTATGTCCGGCCGTAACCTAAAGGAATTGCAGGATTTACCGAAATGAATACTATGCCGTTTAAAGTTAGAGATTGCACACTCATTATGCGCATGGGGGGGGTCGAACCCGCCGCCAACATGCGTGAGCTGCGTGAGCGAATAGCCGTCTGTCCGACCGAGTCTCTATTCCATCATTTCTGCGAGACGGTCATTCGACCCACCTTCGATGACCCCGAGTTCCGCAATGATTTCGCGGTCTGGTCTGCACATTCCCTTAACGACCGGGTACTGGCAGAACGACTCGGCATCATCAACCCCTATGTATTGTCCAGTTTCGATGAGTTGCGGGAAATGGTCGTCGATATACTTGATGAGCGTCTGAGCGAGGTCCCCTTTGTACAATGGGCGCTCGGTGGCGATTTTCGCTTTATGCAGGCGGCAACCGTCGTTTTCGACACCGACATTGACCTCATAACCCCGACTGACCTGCCACAGCAATTGCCCAATATGAGCCATAGTTCAATCTACTACCACTTCGTGGAAGCCCGCCGCCGGACCCCTGATCGCAGCGATGACTTCACAGTCTGGTTGCACGATTTTGGCGAGTCAACTGCTGCCATGCGGGATGCCTTGGCCGGCATCGACTTCTATCACCTCACGCTTTCTCAGCTCAAGGAGAAGGCAGCATCCGCACTGGAGAGTGTGGAGATTCCGGAGGTGCAGCATGACAGCTAAGTCACTGGCAGCATACGAACCCGTCGTCGGCAGTGTCGTCATTTCTCAGCTCAGGCAACTTGCCGCTGAGATGGCAGGCGCGAAAGTAGTACATATCAACTCCACCCGCCTTGGCGGAGGTGTCGCCGAGATCCTGCATTGGATGATCCCGCTGATGAATGATCTGGGGCTCAACGCAAGTTGGGAAGTGATCGAGGGCCACGGAGACTATTTTCATGTGACCAAGACCTTTCACAACGGCCTGCAGGGTAACCCGGTCTTCTTGACACAGCACATGATCGATACCTATGAGAAGACCGTCCTGGATAACTTCAAGCGGATTCAGTCCGAACTCGAAGAGGCCGACTTCGTCATCGTCCACGATCCGCAACCGGCCGCCCTTCTGGACCTCTGCCCGAATCGAAAGGGCAAGTGGGTATGGCGCTGTCATATCGACGCCAGCCATCCCAACCGCCGCGTCTGGCAGTACCTGCGGTCGAAGGTACAGCACTATGACGCCTCTATCTTCTCCATGCCAACCTTCTCGCAACGACTGGATCATCCGCAGTTCATCATCGCACCCAGCATCGATCCCCTCTCGGATAAGAACATCGACCTGCCACAATCGGAAATCGATGAAACCCTGGCCAGGTTCGGCCTGAGGGACGATCTACCTATCCTGACCCAAATCTCCCGGTTCGACCGCTTCAAGGATCCACTGGGCGTCATCGAGGCCTTCAACATGATCAATTCTTCTATCGACGCCCAACTGGTGCTGGCCGGAGGCGGCGCTACCGATGACCCCGAGGGAGCCGCCGTGTTTGAGGAAGTCAAGGAAGCATCCAGAAAGAACCCGCGCATTCACGTTCTGATGTTGCCGCCTGATGCTCACCGTATCATTAACGCCCTGCAGCGCGCCTCGACTATCGTTATCCAGAAGTCTCTTCAGGAAGGGTTTGGCCTAACGGTCACCGAGGCAATGTGGAAAAGCAAACCGGTCATCGGTGGCAACACCGGTGGCATTCGCCTGCAGGTGTACAACGGGTACACCGGATTCCTGGTTGACACCCCCGAAGGAGCCGCCCTGCGAATCAGGGAGTTGCTGCGTCACCCGGCGGTGATGCGCCGTATGGGACAAACCTCCAGGGACTTCGTGACCCAGAATTTCCTGCTCACCAGACACCTGCGAGAATACCTCACCCTCATGTTTGGACTCCGTCAAGGACTTGCCAATCACCTTATGGCTGGTTAGATTGTCCTTAACATGGAGGTATTGCACAAGAATCTGGACATCAGTAGGTTCTACAGCGATCTGGAGGCGACAGACCAGCGCATCCTCATGCTTGACTATGATGGCACACTGGCACCGTTCGTAACCGATCGCGATAACGCCATCCCGTACCCCGGCGTGCGTCAACTCCTCATCGAACTCATGAACGAATCCCCCACTCGCGTTGTTGTTATCAGTGGCAGGAGTGTCGCTGCCTTGACGACACTGCTCGCTATGGAGCATCCGCCGGAACTGTGGGGATCTCATGGATTCGAACGGCGGCTCCCCACAGGTGAGGTGGTAGCGCCAGAAATGCCGGAGCAATCGCGTGCCATGCTGGATGAGATCGCCAAATGGTCCCGGGAGCATATTGAGGCAAGCCAGCGCGAGCCCAAGCCGGCCGGCTATGCTTTTCACTGGCGTGGTTTGGATGACCAAGCGTCCCGCAACCTTCGCCAGACAGTTCAGGATCAATGGCGCGACTCACTTCCCGACGCTGGGTTGTCGATGCACGAATTCGATGGCGGACTGGAAGTACGTCTGCAACATATTGATAAGGGGCGTGCGGTGCGTTACCTGCTTTCAGACACAGCAAGTGACTGCATGGTTGCCTATCTTGGCGATGACCTGACCGACGAGGATGCCTTCGCCGCATTGGAAACTATGGGACACAGGGGGATGAGTGTCCTTGTCAGAGAGCAGTTTCGCCCCACGATCGCCAAGGCATGGCTCCGCCCCCCGGACGAGCTGCTCGGCTTCATGAGGCGATGGCTATGACTGAGACCACCGACCGTGATCCCGAGTTCATTCGGGGCACACACCGATCCAATTGTGGTCGCCTGGGGCGGACAACGATACGGAGGTTCAATTGAGCGACAACGATAAACACATGCTGGTAGTGTCCAACCGCTTGCCCGCCGCTATTGAGAAGGACGAGAACGACGAGTGGCAAGTGTTTCCCTCATCCGGTGGTCTCGTCACCGCAATGGCGCCGATTATGCGCAGCAACGGCGGGACCTGGATTGGCTGGCCCGGATGCTCGAATGAGGCACCCGCTGAACAGCTGCTCGCTCAGCACTCCAGGGAAGAGCGATTCGAACTCAAGGCAGTGACCGTGACTGAAGACGAGGTCGCCAGGTATTACCGGGGCTTCTCCAACCAGACTATCTGGCCGCTGTTCCACGATCAGTTGGGCTACTGTAGATTCGATGCCGACCAGTGGGAAACCTACTGCGCCGTAAACCGGAGGTTTGCGGAGGTAACGGCCGAATCCGTCCGTGACAACAGCCACATATGGGTCCACGACTACCAGTTGTTACTGGCGGGTCGATACCTGCGCGAGATGGGCGTGCAGGACAGTATCGACTTTTTCTTACACATCCCCTTCCCCAGCAGTGACCTCATACGGCGCCTTCCATGGCGACGAGAGATCATGTACTCCCTGCTGGATTACGATCATATTGGATTTCAAACCCGTCACGACTACCGCAACTTCATCCAGTGTGTTCGCCTGTTTGTGGAGGGTGCCCGCGTCCACGCCAAGCGCAATCACTCTTTTGTGCTGCACGATGAACGTACTATCGAACTGGGCATCTACCCCATAAGTATCGACTTCGGCGAATTCGATGAAGGCGCCCGCAGCCGTGAGGTTGCCGATTCTGCCTGGTACTACCGGGAGAACCTGCGTTCCGAGAAGATCATGCTTGGTCTCGATCGGCTTGACTATACTAAGGGCATCCCCGAACGCTTCCTCGCCTTCGAACGTGCGCTCGAAAAGTACCCTGAACTGAGGGGGGAACTGGCACTGGTCCAGATTGTGGTGCCAAGCCGCGTCTCTGTGCCTCAGTACCAGGGTCTCAAGGAGCAGCTTGACCAGCTGGCCGGCCGAATCAACGGACGGTTCTCGACTGACCGATGGATACCCATCCACTACATGTTCCGCCACCTCAATCGCTATCAGCTTCTCGGCTACTACAAGGCCTCCGATATTGCCCTGATCACGCCCCTGCGCGATGGCATGAACCTCGTGGCCAAGGAATACTGCGCGGCCTCGATAGACAACAGAGGCGTCTTGATCCTCTCGGAGTTTGCAGGAGCCGCCGACCAGCTCGCCCATGCGGCCCTAATGGTAAACCCATATGATCTGGAGCGGACGGCCGACGCCATCTTCGCCGCCTTTATCATGGACGATGATGAGAAGACTCGCAGAATGAGAGCTCTGCGCTCGGAGGTACGTCGTAACGATGTTCACAAGTGGCTACGACAGTTCCTCGAACGAGAAACAACCAGGGTCCAACGGACCCGGACGTAATTGAGGCGGCTATCTTCCGGGGATCAACACAAAGTCAATATTCCCAATCTGGCTCGACGCATCCTGCGGCAACACTTCAAGGCGACGAACTTCGGGCACGGAGGTATAGCCAAGTTGACTGAGCTGGTGTGGATCCACTTGGACTGTATACTCCCCCGGAATCAATCCCAGATGGTAGTATTCGCCTGAACGAAAGGTCGTGATTTCTGCCGCCGGCCGGTCCCGCGTCACATCATGAATCACCAGCTTAACGCCGCCCACGCCCGTGCGTGAATCATCCATCTCACGTTGCACCCGTCCAGTGACTTCTGCGGCGTAAACCAGCGGGATATCGATTGCGGTAACCATATTTGGATTAAATGTGATCGCATAATTCTCATAGACCGGCTTCAGATACGGATCGTCGACACTATACTGGTCAATCCGCAGCAGGTAGTCGTCATAAGGACGCAGCCGATCATAAAAGTACTGCCGCTGTTTGCCCAGCGGTCTTCCTCCCACACCCTTGATACGCGCC
>CAZXRO010000089.1:3783-9905 GCA_964642435.1 uncultured Ignavibacteriales bacterium | reverse complement strand
ATGATACGGATTGTTAACGACTTAAGTCAAGTAAAGATTGTCCGCAAAGGCCCGTTTTGGCCCGTCCGACAGGCACTTGCGGTCCTTGCGGCGATTGGTCATGCCGTGGCCAACGCCAGGGCCATCAGCAACGAATTGTAGCGCGTGCGCTGATCATCGTAGCGCGTGTTGATCACCACCGGAACCGCACCGCCGACCAGCACTCCCCCCACCTCGGCATCACCGTAGAGCATCATCCCCTTCAAGATACCATTGGCGGTCTCTATATTGGAAGCCAGCATAGCATCGGCCTGCCCTGCCACCTCAGAATCCGTGATCCCCTTCGCCTGTGCTGCCTCGCGGTCGATAGCGCAATCGAACGACAACGGCCCATCGACATACGCCCCCTTGAGCTGCCCCCGAGAGGCCATCTTGTCCAGGACGGCCGCATCGACTGTCGCCTGCATCTGCGGATAGACTACCTCAACCGCTCCGATCACCGCCACTCGCGGTATCGACAGTCCGCACGCCAGGCAAACCGTGGTCAGATTACCCATCATGCTTATCTTGGCCATCAGATCCGGTCTGGGCACCACCGCAGCATCACTGACAAACAACACGCGATCATATCGCGCCGGCTTGATCCCGGCCACGTGAGTCACCAGGTCCTTTGCCCTGACAAACCGCGCCTCGTTGCTCAGCAAGTGGTGAAGAAAGTCAACAGTCGAACCGCGCCCCTTTACTATTGCCTCAATCTCTCCTTTGGCAGCCATCTGAAACGCCGTCATCATAGCCATGTCGGGCTGATTGAGATCAATGAACTCGGCTGCATGCAGATTCACGCCGCACTCGTCCGCTGTCCGGCGGGCAAGTGCCGCATCTCCAACGATCACCGGTGCAATCAGCCCCTCCTCGGTGGCCTGCGTTACAGCCTTGATTGCTTCCGCCGATGACGGCACCACCAAGGCAGTGCGCACCGGGTCTCTGTTTTCCAGACGGTCACGTAGCATCGCATGAATCTGATCGAATCCGTGTATTCCGGTACCGCTCATGAACCCTCCCGTTGCTTCCAATGGCCGGTCTGCTCATAGTAGTCAGCCAGCACACAAGCGAGTGCCAGGGAGGCCTTTTTGTTGATCACCGTATCAGTACGCGACACCAACGAAATCGGAACGCGCGCTCCGACCACCACACCACAGAAGATGGCCCCGGCAAAGTTGATCAACGCCTTACACGTGATATTGCACTCCTCGATAGAATCTACCAGGAATATGTCAGTGTCGGCGGCCACCGGATGAGCCACCCCATACGCCTCGGCAGCCTTGCGCGAGGTCGCGATATCAAGCGGCAATGGTCCGGTAATCTCGATATCCTTCATGCACTCGCGCGCGCGGGCAATCACTTTGTCCTGATCTGTGCGGGTATGGGCAACGGCGTCCGACGCTTGATGATACGCCCCAGAGACCGCCACCTTCACCGGGCTCAGCCCCATCGCCCTGGCGACCGTCACAGCGTTGGCCAGGATTTGGTACTTCTGCTCGGGATCAGGCGCCACCACCATGCCACCATCGGTGAAACTCAACATCTTGTGATACCCCGGAATATCCAGCACAGCACAGTGCGAAATCGTGCCGCTCCCACGCAGGTCATACCTCTTGTCCAGCACCGTACGCAGCAGTGCCGAGGTGGGCAGGAAACCCTTCATGACAATGTCCGCCTTGCCCTCAGCGGCCATCCCCACCGCGCGATGCGCCGCACTGCCGACATCCTCCTGCGCGATCACCTCCACCTTGGCAAGCGACACACCTCGCTCTTGGGCCAGTGCCCGGATCTTGCCTTCATCACCAATCAGCGTACCATCGAGATACCCTTCGTCCTCGGCCTGGACAACCGCCTCGATAACGTCGATATCCTGCGCCGCCGCCACCGCCACTCGTTTCTTGCGGCCGGCGTGGGCGATCCGTCGAGCGGCCTCAATCAGCTCCTGCGCCGAATGTATGGGAGCATCAGCCATCAGTATTCCTTCAGGCTCTCCTCGCCGGTCAAGAAGCGCAGTCCGGCGGCCGCCAGAGCTTCCATCTCGAACTCACCCGGCACCACCCGGATATCACCAAGAAACTCGATTCGCTCCGCGATCTGATCTATAAGCCGCTCGGAATTCGCCATCCCCCCGGTAAGAACGATCGACTGGAAACTACCCCCGAGGACAACCGCGGCCGCACCGATCTCCTTGGCGATCTGGTAGGCCATGGCGTTGAAGTACAACTCGGCCCGCGTATCACCCCCCTCAATCATCTCTTCCACCTTGCGCAGGTCCGACTCACCAAGGTAGGCCACCAGCCCGGAGTACCGGGACAGCTTGTCCAGCATCTCCTTCTCTGAGTACTTCCCGGAATAGCACAACTTGACAAGACCGCCAATCGGCACCGCACCGCATCGATCGGGCGAGAACGGTCCCATACCCAACAGGCCATCGTTGACATCGACAACCCTGCCTCCCTCAAGCGCAGCGACCGAGATACCACCGCCCATGTGCACCGCTACGAAACTGACCTCCTCGAGCTTCTTGCCCGTCTTGGCTGCCTCGCGACGACACACCTCCTTGAGATTCAGCGCGTGCGAACGGCACTTCCGTTTGATCTCCTTCAGCCCGGAGACGCGCGCCAGATCGGTGAAATTATCGGTGGTGATTGGATCGACAATCAGCGCCGGAACTCCATAACGGTCGCCCAGCACAAACGAAATGATAGCACCCAGGTTCGAGGCGTGATTCGACCATTGCTGCTGCTGCAGCTCCTCGAGCATGCGGTCGTTAATCTCATACGAGCCACCTTCCAGCGGTCGCAGTGGTGCCCCGATTCCAACTATCGCTTTGATATCAGCAGGACCGAGATTGAGTGAATCAATCCAGGGATCGATAGACTCCATGCGGAACTCGAACTGGTCGGCCACGTTGTCAAATTTGCGCAGTTTCTCGCCCTCGTGTCGGATCACCTGCTCCGAAAGCTTCTTCTTACCATCGAACAGCGCCACCTTCGTCGAGGTGGAACCGGGATTGATAATCAGCATGTGGTGCGACATGGCCGTACTCCTATCCTCACGAAGCTACCGATTCCCGCTGGATCTGTTCACCGCGCTCAAACGCCTTGAGATTGATCTCGACAAACCGCTCCTTGACCTTCTTCTTGATGGTTTCGAGCCACACTTCGCGATCGATTGGCAACAGGGCCGACATGACCCCCAGCAGGATCGTGTTCACCAATCGCGGATTGCCCAACTCACCGGCGATTCGATCCGCCTCGACCACGACCACGTTGTCGGCCCGCTCCTTCATCTGGTCGATGGCATCCTCGGGATACTCAAACTCCTTGGTCGAGGTCACTATGGCCGGTATCAACGCCGTGGTCGAAACAATAGCGACACCGTCCGCTCTCATCCAGTTCAAGGCACGAAGCCCCTCGGCTTGCTCAAAGGCCATAATGATATCCGCCATACCCTGCTGAATAGTCGGCGAATACACTTTCGGAGCCATGCGCACATGAGAGGTCACAATGCCTCCCCGTTGCGACATACCGTGTACCTCCGACTTCTTGACATCCATACCAGCCGTAATTGCCGCCTCCGAGATGATCTCCGAGGCCAGCAGGACGCCCTGGCCACCAACACCCACAATCAGTATGTCGAAATGTTCTTTTTCCATGATACTTCCTACGCCTCCACCATCTGGCTCTTGAGGACAATTGCTTCCTCAGGACAAATCTGCGCGCAAAGCGTACACCCCGTGCACAGCGTCGCGTCGATGACCGCTTTGGGGTGCCCGCGCTCGGTCTCCTTGGCCGCGGCAATGGCCGGGCACGAAATCCTGAAACAGGCGCCACACGCGTTGCACTTCTCCAGGTCAACCGTATATGGCTCCTCCATGATCCGCTTGGGCATCAGGACGCACGGGCGCTGAGTGTGGATGACCGATGGCCCCTCGTTGGCCATCTCCTCCTTGATCGTGTTGAGCACCTGTTCGTAGTTGTAAGGATCCACCGCCCGGTAGTTCTTCACCCCCAGAGCCTGCACCAGCTTACCGATATCAATCTGCCCGGCCTTCTCTCCCATCAGCGTCAGACCCGTCGCCGGATGCTGCTGCCCGCCGGTCATGGCGGTGGCGCTGTTGTCGACTATCATAACCGTGACATTGCTGTTGTTGTAGACGGCATCCATCAATCCCGTCACGCCGGAATGCAGGAACGTCGAATCGCCGATTATCGCTACTGCGCCTTTGGCGTACCCGTGCACCTTCTCCATACCGATCGCGGTGCCGATCGAGGCCCCCATACAGATACAGGTATCCATGGCACTCAACGGCTTGGTGAACCCAAGCGTGTAACACCCGATATCACCGGTCACGGCCACCTTCAGCTTTCGCAAGGCCATGAACGCTCCCCGGTGCGGACACCCGGGACACAACACCGGCGGCCGAGGAAACATGTTCTCGACCGGTGCAATCTTGCTGACCGCAACCGTATCGATAACACCCGCAGCCTTCAAGCCCTCTGCCACCCGATAGGGGGACAGTTCGCCAAGATGACCAAAGTACTTCTTGCCCTCGATAAGTATACCGGCAGCGCGAATCTGGTCCTCGTAGAACGGTTCCAGTTCCTCCACCACCAGCACCTTGTCATGCGAGTCGACAAACTCACGTATCTTCTCAATAGGGAGCGGGTAACTGAACCCCAGCTTCAGGTAATCGACATCAGGCAGCACTTCCTTGGCATACTGGTACGCCACGCCACCGGTGATAATACCGATCTTCGACCCGTTCTCTTCCACCACGTTGAACTGCGTTCCCTCGGCAAAACGGCGAAGCTTCCCAAGCCGCTCACGCACCACCACGTGACGCCGTTGGGCATTGGAGGGAACCATTACATACTTGGGCGGATCCTTTTCAAATGTCTTCTCCGGGCCCGGCTTGCGATCCCCGACAGCCACCACTCCTTTCGAGTGTGATATACGTGTGGTCACGCGAAGAATCACCGGCGTGTCATACTCCTCAGAAATCTGGAAGGCTGCCATCGTCATATCGCGCGCCTCCTGCGAATCCGAGGGCTCCAACAGCGGGACATTGGCAAACCGCGCATAGAAGCGGTTGTCCTGCTCGTTCTGCGAGGAGTGCATCTCGGGATCATCGGCCGTCACCAGCACAAAGCCGCCATTGACGCCGGTGTAGGCATGCGTCATAAACGGATCGGCAGCCACGTTGACGCCGACATGTTTCATGCACACCAACGTGCGGGCACCACCCAGCGAGGCGCCGATTCCGACCTCGTAGGCTACCTTTTCATTCGGCGACCACTGCGAATACACCTCGCGGTGGCGGGCCGCCATGGTTTCGAGAATCTCAGTTGAAGGTGTTCCGGGATAGGCAACCGCCATGCGGACTCCGGCTTCCCAGGCGCCACGCGCAATTGCCTCATTGCCCGACAACAGTTCTTTCATAGTCGTCCTGCCTTGTCTATTTCAGTTCGCATTCGTCTGCATTTCTCCACGCAGGGCAACCAAGACCACCCGTTGCGTGGATGGTCCCAAGATTATAGCGGGTTATCACCCCAAAGGCAAGCGGCTTACCGGAATTGACTTCGGTTCTTGTTATCTTGCCATCGAACCTGTACTTTCAACCATAGGATACGAAGCAGCAAAATGGAGATCCCATGCCCCACTCGCTCGTCATCGACGCAACCCGACTGCTGACCAGGGTTGCCATCGGCCTCGCTCGTCAGGACCACACCGTCACTGTCGTCGCCCGCGATTCAGATGACCTCGTCTCGCTCGGCGAGCATATCGGCGCTACCAGAGGCCGTTTCAACGCTGTCCATCACGACTATCGCGACACTATGCTGATGATCGAGAAACTCGATGCCGCCGCTGCCGTCCACGGCCCGTACGATCACGCCCTCAGCAATATCAACGACCTCTCCGCTCCGCAGGCCACCGGCCAGATCGCTCAGTTTCTCGATACGGCACACCATATCTGCCACTTCTGGGATATCCTCGGCTGCGATGCCGCCAATCCCGGCCTGTCTGACGACCAGCGGTCCTTCCGCGCTCGACGCTTCGCCGAACGGCTGAATCATGTTATCTACCACGAGGTTATC
>CAZXRO010000089.1:0-3773 GCA_964642435.1 uncultured Ignavibacteriales bacterium | reverse complement strand
TATCCTCGGCTGGAAACTTACTGAGGAGAGGGCCACGTGGCTCAGCCAAGAGGATATCGCCAACGGCATCCTGGGCGCTATGGACTCCGGCTCACCCAGCACAATCATAGGCACGATTACTCCCTGGGAGACCCGCCCACGGGGCTAATCCGCCCACCACTGTTTTCGCACTTCTCAGTCCCGAATTACGGAACCAGATATTTGGTCAGGTGTTAAGAATAATACTTTACGGAATGGTAATAATTGCTTATCCTGACCGACCAGGTGAGGTTTTGAAGAGCCTGAAAGTACCGAAACGACAGAGAATTTTACAATATGCGCATTTCAGCATTAGAAGAATACGGACTCCGTTGCCTGTTGGCGCTCGCTCGACGAGGCCCCGACGGACAGATGTCGATATCCGAGGTGGCCGAGCAGGAGGGGCTCTCTGTCCCCTATGCCTCAAAGCTGCTGTCCATCCTTCGCAAAGAGGGCCTGGTGACAGCCGAGCGCGGTCGCACCGGTGGCTTCACCATTGCCCGGGCGCCGAATGAGATCAACCTGCTGGAGGTCATAACTGCCCTCGGCGGTCCATTGATCGACCCGCACCACTGCGAGAAATTCACCGGCCAGCTTGACCGTTGCGTTCATGAAGACCAGTGCAGTGTGCACAACGTCCTCGATGGACTGGCCGGCTTCATCTCCGAGCAACTCCGAGCGCGGACACTGCAGGAGGTGCTCGATGAACAGGACTCGCTGGTCGAGGGATTGTCGGACTCCAGTGTCGTGCTCACGGTGCGGAAAGCACCGCACGAGAGCAGCAAGAGTTAGAAGTGATGAGACAAGAACGAAACATAGAGAAGGATTCAAAGTCCATGTCTGAGAAGAAACCAGTGTTCGAATTCAACGATGTCCACGTCGAGGTTGAGGGGAATGAAGTTGTCAAAGGAGTTTCCCTGACTATCATGCCAGGCGAGATTCACGCGATTATGGGCCGTAACGGCTCCGGAAAATCATCTCTCTCGAACGCCCTGATGGGACATCCGCTATACAAGATTACAAAAGGTACGGCAACACTCGATGGCCAGAACCTTCTTGAGATGGGCCCTGATGAACGCTCTCGTGCCGGCCTGTTCCTGGCCTTCCAGTATCCGCTGGCCATCCCCGGCGTGACGGTTGCCAATTTCATGCGGGCCGCCATCCAGTCACATCGCGGCAAGGATGCCGATATGTCCGATTTTCGCAAATGGTTCACCTCGGAGATGAAGGAGCTGGGTATCGATCGCTCGTTCGCCACTCGCTACTTGAACGAGGGTTTCTCCGGTGGCGAGAAAAAGCGCCTGGAGATACTCCAGATGACCATGCTTAACCCCAAGCTGGCACTACTGGACGAGACCGACTCCGGCCTGGACATCGATGCCCTCAAGACTGTATCCGAGGGTATCAACCGTTTTCACAATGATAACAACGCCCTGCTGTTGGTCACCCACTACCAGCGACTGCTCAACTACGTCAAGCCGCACAAAGTCCATGTCATGATGGCCGGGCAGTTTGTGCAGTCCGGCGGTCCCGAGCTGGCCCTGAAGCTCGAGGAGGCCGGGTATGAGTGGCTCGAAAAGCAGGTTGACGGCAAAGTGGAGGTATAACCCATGGCCGATACAACACGCAACCAGCAGAACGAACAACTGCAGCGCCTCAACGAAGACTACGCCGCCAAGTACGGGTTCAAGGACCCGGTAGAGTACTTCCACAAAGGCGCCAGGGGAGTCAGCCACGAGGTGGTAGAAATGATCTCCCAGATGAAGAACGAGCCGAGGTGGATGGCCGATATCCGCCACGAAGCACTGGATATCTTCCTGGCCAAACCGACCCCGCGCTGGGGAAACACGGCCCTGCTCAATGAAATCGATTTCGCGAATATCTATTACTTCATGAAACCGATCGAGAAGCAGGAAAAGAGCTGGGATGATGTCCCCGAGTACATACGCAAGACGTTCGATCGGCTCGGCATCCCCGAGGCTGAGAAAAACTTCCTCGGCGGCGTGTCAGCCCAGTACGAGTCCGAAGTCGTCTACCACTCCATGAAAAAAGAGCTGACTGACCAGGGAATCGTTTTCCTGGACATGGATTCGGGACTGCGCGAGCACCCGGATATCGTCAAGAAGTACTTTGGCAGCGTCATCCCATCGATGGACAACAAGTTCGCCGCCCTCAATACGGCGGTCTGGTCCGGCGGGTCATTTATCTATGTACCGCCGGGAGTCGATGTCAAGGTGCCGCTGCAAGCCTACTTCCGCATCAACGCCGAGAATATGGGCCAGTTTGAGCGCACCCTGATTATCGCCGACAAAGGCTCACGGGTTCACTATATCGAGGGCTGCACGGCCCCCGTCTACTCCACCGACTCGCTGCACTCGGCGGTAGTCGAACTGGTGGCGCTCGATGATGCCTACATCCGCTATACCACCATCCAGAACTGGGCGCGCAATATCTACAACCTGGTCACCAAACGCGCCTCGGCATACAAGAATGCCACGGTCGAGTGGGTCGATGGTAATATCGGCTCACGGCTGACCATGAAGTATCCCTGCATCCAGCTTCTGGGCGAGGGAGCCAGGGGAGAAATCCTCTCGGTCGCCTTTGCCGGAATCGATCAACACCAGGATGCCGGCGCCAAGATGATCCACGCCGCACCCAATACGTCATCCAGGGTCACCTCGAAATCCATTTCCAAGGACAACGGGCGCGCCTCATACCGCGGCCTCGTCAAGATTCACAAGAACGCAGTGAATGCCAAAGTGTCGGTGGAGTGCGATGCCCTCCTGATCGGCGAGGATGCCCGCAGCGACACCTACCCCACCATGGAAATCGACAACGATCAGGTGCGGGTGGAACATGAAGCGCGCGTCTCCAAGGTCGCCGAGGAGCAGCTCTTCTACCTGACCTCGCGCGGGCTGTCTGAGGACGACGCCCGACTCCTGATCGTCAACGGTTTCATGGAACCGTTTACGAAGGAACTGCCGATGGAGTACGCGGTCGAATTGAACCGGTTAATAGAACTCGAAATGGAAGGATCTATTGGCTGATATGAGCAACATAGCAACTACTGTCGGTGCGACCGGCACATCAATACAGATTCCGGAACTGGCCCCCGAGCTGCTGCGTGGTCCCGTATGGCTCAAACGACGCCGCGAACGCGCGCGGGAGCTGTTCAATACTCAGCCGTTGCCTCCCCGCGGTCTGCACTTGTGGCGCTACACCGACCCCGCAGTGTTCGAGATCAAGCGCGAACAGATGGTCGACTCCTCGTTCCGCGACCGAACCGACGATGTCGAGAAGCTGGAAATGAAGCACCTCGAGGACGGTTCCATCTGCGGCCTGGTCATCAGCCACGGAGGACGAGATATCACCGTCCACGCCGGCGACGAACTGAACAAGCAGGGCGTCGTGGTCTCGACCCTCTCCGATGCCATAGAGAGCCATCCGCAGATTGTCGAGAAGCACCTCTTTACCCTGGTCAATGAAGCCAGCGGCAAGTTCGAGGCGCTCAACAGCGCCCTGTTCAACGACGGTATATTCGTCTATGTCCCCCGCGGCAAGACCCTTGCCACGCCGCTGCACCTGCTGCGCGAGGCGGGCGATCCGGCCTCGGCGCAGTTCCCCCGCACGCTGATCGTGGTGGAGGAAAACGCCGAGATCACGGTGATCGATGAATACGCCGGCGGCTCAAATGATATCGATGATGGCATCACGCACTCCAATGGCGCCGTTGAAATCTTCGGCGGCCAGGACAG
>CAZXRO010000088.1:4746-9961 GCA_964642435.1 uncultured Ignavibacteriales bacterium | reverse complement strand
AGTGATGAGTTGACGGTTGGCACCGACACCATATTGATCGACTGGACCGATGGGACCAACAGCGGCACGATTTCGGTTACCCAGGCGGATACCGAGGTTGCCTTGTTCGGCGACGGAGCGGATGGGCTGAAGATCAGTTTGGGTTCGGGCACGCTCAATGGCGGTGACTCGTTCCAGGTGCAGTCATTTGCGCCCACCCTTCAGGAGGCGACCGATGCCCGTATCAGTTTCGGGGGCGCCGGAGGGGCCGGGTCGCCGATTGTGATATCCTCTGAGACGAATGAGTTCAAGGATGTTATTGAGAACGTTAATCTGGTCGTTGAGAAAGAGACGGATCCGGGCGAGTCCATAACATTGGCCACTGATCTTGACGCAGGCAAAGTCAAGGAGATGGTGCAGGATTTTGTCGACAAGTATAACGACGTCGTCGAATTCATAGATGAGCAGAACGAATATGATCAGGACACAGGCGAATCTGGTGCGCTGTTCGGTGACTTCACCGTGCAGCAGATGCAGATGTGGCTGCGCTCGGCGATTGGCGATCGAGTTGACGGACTTGATTCGAAGTACAATCAGCTATACTCGGTCGGTGTAAGGACATTGGCGACGGGTCGACTCTCGCTTCAGAAGCCCGACCGCCTGGAGGAGGCGATCCGTGAGGATCTCGATGCCGTGATCAATCTGTTTACGAATTCCGGCAATGCATCCTCGAGTGGCATTGAGTTCATGTCGTCGACGTCGGATACGGTGATTGGTACCGAACCATACAAGGTGGATGTTACGCAGGCGGCGTCCAGGGGGTATTTCAAGGGTACTTCGCTTCTTGACCCGGCCACGACGCCGCTGACGTTGGATACCTCGACGAACAAGCTGAAGTTGAAAATTGACTCGGTGGTGTCCGACGAGATCGTCCTGGAGGCCCGTACGTACAACTCGGTCAGTGAACTGGTTGACGAGATTCAGACGAAGATTGACAACGATGAGCTTGTTGGCTCCAAGGGGCTGACGGTTGAGTGGGTCGATATGGGCAGCGGTACGGGATACCTGCGGTTCAACAGTTCCACTTACGGATCGACCTCCAAGGTCGAGATGGATTTCGGGGTTGGTGATGGCGCCTTTTCGGCACTTGGGCTTGCCTCGGGCAGCAGAGTGGACGGAGTGGATGTCGAGGGGACGATTAACGGGGAGCCGGCGATCGGTCGCGGGCAGATCCTCACCGGCGAGAGTGAGAATGAGAATACTGCCGGGTTGAAGCTGAAGGTGACATTGAGTGAAGGAGATCTTGAGGAGAATGCGGCTGAGGGAGAGGTTACGCTCACGCGTGGTATCGGGGCCTCGCTGGATGTTCTGCTGGATCGGATCAATGCTACCGGAGATGGAACGATCGACCGCAAGATCACCGGCCTGGAGAGACAAATCCGCGACTTTGAGGGGCAAGTGGAAGCGATGGATGATCGACTGGAGCGTCGACGGCAGAGCTTGTTCGAGCAGTTCTGGGCGATGGAGAGTGCTCTGGGAGAGCTGCAGTCGCAGAGTTCATTTCTGGAGAATCAGCTTGCCTCGATCAGCTCGAACTGGACCCTTGGGAGCATGGATGGAAAGTAGTATCAGCACGGACGGGAGACAAGCAACAGGGTGAGCACACATATACATAGGACGCATGTCATGCACAACAAGATTGGATCGTACAAGTCCGCAGACACAATTGGAAAGTCTCAGATTGATCTCATATTACAGGTATACGATGGAGCCATCGGCTCTTTGAAGTCGGCCCGTGAGGCCTATGAGGGTAGCCGTTTTACGGATGGGCGGGAGCAGATGGAGAAGGCCAAGCGGTTTGTGACGCATTTGTATACGACATTGAATATGGAAGAGGGGGGAGAGGTAGCAGAGAACCTGGGTAAACTGTATGCTTATATTATCAGTCAAAGTTATGTGGTGCAGGCGATCAAGGATCTTCAGATGATTGACGACATGATAACTGTCCTGGACAACCTCCGGGATGGCTGGCGCGGCTTGAAGGATCAGCAGACAGAGACTGCGGCAGGTGGCGCGGCTGATACGTCGCTTGAGCCGGCGGCCTCGGGCACCCACGAATTCACAACGACGGCATAGACTATGAGCACATCGGGATCATCAGCGTACGACCAGGTAACCCGTGAACTATTGTTCACGTTGAAGGAAGAGTATTCGTTTTACCAGTCGCTGTATGTCACGCTTGACAAGCAGCGGGATATGATCAAGTACGATAAGGACGAGAATCTCATAGACCTGTTCACCGAAGCCCAGCGGTACCACGAAAGGATCAAGAAGTCCGAAGAGAAGATAGCATCACTCAGGGAGCGCCATCCTCGGGCATTCAAGATGGCGGCGAGGCTGCCGGAAGTGAAGAAGGTGGTCAACAGTATCATGACGATGGTTCGCAAGAACATGACCCTGGTTAGCGAGTGCGACGAGTATCTTCGTGGCCGGTATGACCGAATCAAGATAGAGCTTGGAGAACTTCGGAATTCCCGTAAGATACTTCAGTATATCAGCAATGTGGAGCCATCGCCACAATATGTCGATGGTAAGAAATAGAGTTGATGAAGGCAGTACGATAGGAACAACACGTGAGTGGTATGGATCACCCTCATTGTAATCGAGGTGAGCCGATGGACATTGGAAGTATAGATCATGGCACTGGGAAGCCCCGGCAGGTAGATTCCCGGATGCAGACAGTTGCCGAGCCGACTTCGGAGCCGGTAGAGGTGAAGAGGACGGATTCGGTGCAGATATCAGATGAAGCTCGCAGCCGTCTGGCCGAATTGGCGGATGCGGCACGGAGAGTCGAGCTTGAGCATCCGGAACTGACCGACGCCGAGGAGGACAAGCTCGAGCATATCAGGGCCAGGATTGCGGACGGGCTATACGAGCACGCCGAGGTTAAGCGTCAGATAGCCGATCGTTTGGCTCAGCGGCTTTTTGAGCAAGGAAGTCCCCAAACCGAAGAGTGAGTGACATGAGTACGGCAGCTATTGACAACAAGGTCCAGATGGTAGTGAGCAATATTCGCAATTTGCCCACTCCGCCTATTGTGTTTAATCAGATCCAGAAAGCGATCAACGATCCGAACGTATCGGCGACGCAGATTGCCTCTATTCTCTCGGAAGACCCGGCCATGTCGGTCAAGGTGTTGAAGTTGACGAACTCGGCTTTTTATGGGCTGTCACGTGAGGTCGATTCGGTCAAGCAGGCGGTTGTCATCATTGGACTGGAAGCTGTCAAGAATCTGGTTCTCTCGGCCTCGGTGCTGGACATGTTCAAGGGCAAGCATATTGATCAGGAGTACCAGGAGCGGTTCTGGCGTCATTCGTTGGCGACCGGTATCTGTGCCCGCCTGGTGGCGCGGAGAATCCAGACACGGGGCATGGTAGATCCTGACACCGCTTTTTCCTCGGGCTTGCTGCACGATGTGGGCAAGATGGTGCTATCGTGTCACCTTCCCAATGAGTACAAGACTTTCATGGAAGCCCGGGCCACGGACTCCGAGACGATGGACTGGGTGCTGGAGTTAAAGGTGCTCGGTTTCACCCATGCCCAGGTTGGCGGCTATCTGGCGACGACCTGGAAACTTCCTGAAAAACTCGCTAACTCGATAACCTACCACCATGAGCCCGCAGTGCAGGGGCTTGAGGATCCCATTACCAGCTTCATTCACCTGGCCAATCACATTGCCAAGGAAACGTTCAAAGACGATGCCGACTCCGGTCCTCTGGGAGACATCAGTCCCGAGGTAATGGCCTATTTGCAGATAGACGATGCGAAGCTGGTGGAGTTATCTGAGCAACTCCGTGAGGAGTATGTCAAGGCCGAGACATTCATGCAGATGGCCGGCTTGTCTTAGCTCAGGTTCGGATTGGTCTTCGCGTGGGGGAACCTCACGCTCTCGACACCAATTACATTTACAAACAACAGCGTCACCGTTGTCAAGGTACAGGCCTGGGCGGCAGGCTGTTTTGGTACAATAGCTCTCCGGGCATGTGCCGATATAGAAAACAGGCTTGACATATCAGGCAACCGAAGGTATTATTTGCGACTACGCTGATCGGCTGCCCATGTGGGCAGACCGGCAGGACATAAGTATTGTGGGCGATTAGCTCAGATGGTTAGAGTACTTGCTTGACATGCAAGGGGTCACTGGTTCAATTCCAGTATCGCCCACCATTAGCGTTCTTAGTGCGGGTTCGGTTGACTGATACGGATGCCGATTACCGCATTAATTTTGTTGGAAGGAAGTTGAGTCTCGCCATGTCACAGGTTCAGATAACTCTGCCCGATGGCTCGGCCAGGCAGGTTGAATCCGGACAAACCGGGTATGATCTGGCCAAGTCCATCTCGCCGCGCCTGGCCAAGGAGGCAATCGCCGTCAAGGTCGATGGCGTGGTGCGCGATCTTCACCGTCCGCTTGACCGTGATGCACAGGTGCAGATTCTGACATTTGACGACCGCGAGGGGCGTGAGGTGTTCTGGCATTCCTCGGCGCACATTATGGCCCAGGCCGTGACCGATATTTTCCCCAAGGCCAAACTGGCTATCGGCCCGCCGATAGACGAGGGCTGGTATTATGATTTTGACGTCGACAAGCCGTTTACTCCAGAGGATTTGGAGAAGATTGAGAAGCGGATGTCGGAGATTATCAAGGAAGATGCCCCGTTTTCGTGCGAGTACATGGATCGCCAGAAGGCTATTGAATACTATCGTTCGCAAGGGGCCGATTACAAGGTGGAGATGCTCGAGGAGTTTGAGGATGATCGGGTGAGTGTGTATCATCACTCGACGTTCGAGGACCTTTGTCGCGGCCCTCATATCCCGAGCACGGGGCGAATCAAGGCTTTCAAGCTGATTTCGACCTCTGCGGCCTATTGGCGTGGTGATGAGAACCGCCAGACTCTACAGCGGATCTACGGCGTGGCATATCCCAAGAAGAGTATGCTTGAGGAGTATATCACGCGGTTGGAGGAAGCTAAGAAGCGGGACCATCGCGTGCTGGGCAAGCAACTTGAGTTGTTTCATATCTCGCCGGAGGTTGGTGCGGGGCTCGTGCTGTGGTTGCCGAAGGGTGCCCGGGTGCGCAACGAGATTGAGAATTTCTGGCGCGAGGAACACCTGAAATACGGATATGAGCTGGTCTACTCACCGCATATTGCCAATATCGACTTGTGGCATCGCAGCG
>CAZXRO010000088.1:0-4736 GCA_964642435.1 uncultured Ignavibacteriales bacterium | reverse complement strand
TTCTATAGTGAGGATATGTTCCAGCCGATCAAGGCTGACAACCAGATGTTTCAGCTCAAGCCGATGAACTGCCCGTTTCATATTGTCATGTATCAGTCGCGGCGTTGGTCGTATCGTGACTTGCCGATGCGTTGGGCTGAGCTGGGGACTGTCTATCGGTATGAGAAGGCCGGTGTAGTGCACGGGCTGGCGCGGGTACGCGGATTTACTCAGGACGATGCGCATCATTTCTGCACCAAGGACCAGATGGAAGGTGAGCTGGTATGGCTTCTGGATTTCTGCGTTCACATGCTCAGTTCATTTGGTATGGATGACTATGAGGTTTTCCTGTCGACTCGTCCGGCGAAGGCAATCGGGGATCCGGCTGACTGGGTTCTGGCCGAGAATGGATTGAAAGCGGCCCTTGAGAAGGCGAATCTTCGGTACGAGGTTGACGAGGGTGGCGGTGCTTTCTATGGTCCGAAGATTGATATCAAGATTCGGGATGCGATTGGTCGCAGCTGGCAGTGTTCGACCATTCAGTTCGATTTCTCGTTGCCGCAACGTTTTGATTTGCAATATATTGGTCCTGATGGGCAGCCGCAGCGTCCATTCATGATTCACCGGGCGTTGCTGGGATCGATCGAGCGCTTTTTTGGCGTGTTGATCGAGCACCATGCGGGTAAGTTCCCGCTCTGGCTGGCACCGGTGCAGGCACGCATACTGACGATCACGGATGATTTCAACGATTATGGCCGGGAGGTCACGCAGAAGCTGAAATCACGGCGAATTCGGGCAGAATTTGATGACCGTTCAGAGAAAATCGGCGCCAAAATTCGCGATGCCGAGTTGCAGAAAGTGCCGTATATGCTTATAATTGGGGCCCGTGAGAGAGACTCACAGAGCCTGTCGATTCGTCGCCATGGAGAAGGCGATCTGGGCAGTAAGCCGCTCGACGAGGTTGTTGATATGTTTCTTGAGGAGATCGAGAGTAAAGGATTGAATAAGAGCGAATCAGAAGCGACAGGAGGGTTGCATAGCTAAGGGTGATCTGAGGATCAATCGTCAGATACGGATTTCGCCGATACGATTGATTGGTCCCGATGGTGAACAGGTAGGTATCGTCCCGACCAACGAGGCTCTTGCTCGAGCGGAAGAAGCCGAGCTTGACCTGGTCGAGGTAGCGCCGACAAGCCGACCGCCGGTCTGCCGTATCATGGACTACGGCAAGTATAAGTACGAGCAGGCCAAGAAGGAGAAGACGGCTAAGAAGCGTCAGCATTCCTTCCAGCTCAAGGAGATGCGTTATCGGCCGAAGATTGACCAGCACGATTTCGATTTCAAGACCAAGCATGTGCGCGGTTTTTTGGAGTCGGGCAGCAAGGTTAAGGCCTTTGTGATGTTTCGTGGTCGTGAGATGGCTTATACCGAGCAGGGTCGGAAGCTGCTGGAGCGAGTGGCGGAAGAATTGAGTGATATCGCGACGGTGGAATCGAGCCCTAAGCTCGATGGCCGCCATATGCATATCATCCTGGCCCCGAAGCCGGAAGTGATGAAGAATGTAAAGCAGAACGATTAGGCACCGGATCGCGCGAGTGATCGGGGGTCGGGTCGTTTGCATAACTGATAGTGGTATCTGGCAAAGAAGGTAGGTTGTCATGCCTAAGATGAAGACCCAGCGAAGTGCGGCGAAGCGTTTTCGGCGTACGTCCAGCGGCAAGATCAAGCGCCGCCATGCGTACAAGTCGCACATCCTGGAGAAGAAGAGTCCCAAGCGGATCCGGAATCTGCGCCAGCCGGCGTTGGTATCGGATGCCGACAAGAAGAGAGTGGACCGCCTGATTCCGTATTAGTCCGGGACAGGCTCGAGTTGATTACTGTATTAACACGACGGGAGAGTAAACGTCATGCCACGTGCAATGAACAATGTTGCGGCTAAGAAGCGTCACAACAAGGTCCTCAAGCGCGCTCGCGGTGCCTACGGTGCTCGTAGTCGCCTCTATCGTACCGCGGTTGAGACAGTCCACAAGGGACTGAAGTATGCCTATCGTGACCGCCGTAACAAAAAGCGCGAGTTTCGTTCCCTGTGGATTACCCGCATTTCCGCCGCGGCCAGGGAAAATGGAACCAACTACTCATCATTCATCAATGGTTTGAAGAAGGCGGGGGTTAATCTTAATCGCAAGGTGCTGGCCGATATCGCGGCGCGCGACGCAGCCACCTTCAAGAATCTGGCAGAGATGGCAAAAACCGCCGCTTAAGACTACATATAGAGTATATGTCAATCATTGACGATGTTACGCGGGTGAGGGACGAGGCTGTTGAGCGAATCAGTAAGGCTGATTCGCTCGATTCGCTTCAGGAACTCAGGGTGAGGTACCTGGGGCGCAAGGGAGCCATTACGGGCTTCTTGAAAGGCCTGAAGGATCTCTCCAAAGAACAAAAGAGAGAGGTCGGGGCGATAGCCAACAAGGCCCGCTCTGAGGTCGAAAGCCTGTTGGAGCAGATTCAGGAGAAGCTGTCCACGAGCAGGCAGGCCTCCGCCTTTGATCCCACGCTGCCCGGGACGAGAACTCCTCTGGGCGTTACCCACATCACGAACCAGGCGCTGCGGGAGATATGTGATATCTTCTATGGTATGGGCTTCGAGACCGCCTATGGTCCGGATATTGAAACGGACTACTACAACTTTGAGGCGCTGAACTTCCCGGAGGATCATCCTGCCCGAGACATGCAGGATACCCTGTTTGTGGAAGACGGGCGGTTACTTCGGACACATACAACGCCGGTGCAGGCCCGTGAGCTGGAGAAGCGTAAGCCGCCGTTCAAGATCATCACGCCGGGGAAGGTCTTTCGCAACGAGGCGATTTCGGCCCGGGCGCATGTGGCGTTTCACCAGGTCGATGGATTCGCGGTAGACGAGCACGCCACTCTGGCGGATCTGAAGGGTGTGCTGGTGGCGTTCTGCAAGGCGTATTTTGGACCTGAGGTGAAGCTGAAGTTCCGGCCCTCGTTCTTCCCGTTCACCGAGCCCTCGGCTGAGGTTGACGTGAGTTGCTTCTTGTGCGGTGGCAGTGGCTGTCAGTTGTGCAAGTATGCCGGGTGGCTTGAGATTCTTGGTTGTGGGATGATCGACCCCAATGTACTGGCCAAGGCCGGGTACGATCCGGAGAAGTACACCGGGTATGCGTTCGGGCTTGGGGTGGAGCGTATCGCGCTGATGAAGCACCGGATCGATGATATCCGGCTTTTCTACAATAATGATGTTCGATTCCTCAGGCAGTTTGGTTAAATGAAGATTTCATACAACTGGATAAAGGCACTTGCCGGCGTGGACTGGTTGGTTGACGATCTGGCTGAGCGGCTCACCCTCTGCGGTACCGCCTGCGAGGAGATCGAGCCGATGGCCAAGCGCCTGGACAAGGTGGTGGTCGGCAAGGTGGTCAAGCTGGCGTCTATCGAGGGCGCGGACAAGATCCGCCTGGCGACGGTTGATACTGGCGGCGAGACGATGGAACTGGTCTGCGGCGCGCCCAATGTCGCTGAGGGACAGACCGTGGCGGTGGCGCTGCTGGGAGCGAAGTTGGCCGGCGGGATGGAGATCAAGAAGGTGAAGATCCGCGGGGTTACCTCGTGCGGCATGATCTGTTCTGAGCGGGAGCTGGGATTGTCGGAGGACCACGCCGGGATTATGGTGCTCGATACCGACGCCAAGCTCGGGACACCGTTGGCTGAGGCGCTCGACATGGATGATTATCGCCTGACGTTTGAGTTGACCCCCAATCGGCCTGATTCGATGTGTGCTCTTGGTATCGCGCGTGATGTTGCGGCGCTGGCTAATACCCAGGTGAGGTATCCGCGTATTGACCTTACGGAGGGCGATGGGAAGGCGGCCGATGAGATTTCAGTGAAGATCGAGGATCCCGACGCCTGTCCCCGTTATGCTGCCCGGGTGATTAAGGGTATCACAATGGGCGAGTCGCCGTGGTGGATACAGCAGCGGCTGATTATGTCGGGGATTCGTCCGATTTCGAGTATTGTGGATATCACCAACTACGTTATGCTGGAGACCGGACACCCATTGCATGCGTTTGACCTGGACCGGTTTGGGTCGCGCGAGGTGGTGGTTCGAAGGGCTCGGGCGGGCGAGACGTTCACGACGCTCGATGAGAAAGAGCATGAGTTGACGCCCGATGTGTTGTTGATCACCAACGGCAACGAGGGTGTCGCGGCCGGCGGTGTCATGGGTGGGCTGAACTCGGAAGTGTCAGGCGGCACGACCGATATCCTTCTGGAGGCGGCGTATTTCAATCCCTCGGTGATTCGCAAGAGCAAGCGCCATTTGGGTCTGGCGACGGAATCCTCGGCTCGGTTCGAGCGCGGCGCTGATCCCAATGGTGGTCTGGAGCGGGCGATTGACCGCGCGGCAGCACTCATGGCCGAGTTGTGCGGGGGAGAGGTGCTGCAGGGAGTGGTGGACTGCTATCCGAAGCTGGTCTTGCCGGTGACGGTATCGCTGCGTCCGGAGCGCTGCAACCGCATTCTGGGCACGAAGATCAGCAGCCAGCGAATGCAGGAGATATTCGTGGCCCTGGAGTTTGCCGTGAGCAATGGCGACGGGCCACTTGAAGTGACAGTGCCGACCTTCCGGCCTGATATCGAGCGCGAGATTGATCTGATCGAAGAGGTGGCGCGAATAGAGGGATTTGATGCGGTTCCGGATGCGATTTACAATCTGGGGCCGTTGTACACGCCGA
>CAZXRO010000087.1:0-9993 GCA_964642435.1 uncultured Ignavibacteriales bacterium | reverse complement strand
CAGACGTTCTGGCAGGCAGTGGACAATGTTGAGGCGGCGGGTATTGTGACGATTTTTTCGGCTGGAAACGAGGGTCCGGACGAGTCCTCGCTGCGCAGCCCTGCTGACCGGGCGGCGACGCCGCTGACGAACCTGGCGGTTGGTGCGGTCGATAACCAGATGGTGATTGCGCCGTTTTCCAGCCGGGGTCCCTCGAGCTGCAACGGCGAGATCAAGCCGGAGATAGTGGCACCCGGTGTGGCGGTCCGTTCGACGTACAAGGACGGCGGTTACACGTTCATGTCGGGGACCTCGATGGCGGCTCCGTATATCGCCGGCATGGTGGCGCTGGCCCGTCAGTACAACCCGAATGCAACAGTGGAGCAGATCAAGACGGCCATTATGGAGTCGGCTCGTGACCTCGGAGTGCCTGGTGAGGACAATACTTATGGATGGGGACTTCCGGATGCCCAGGTGATGATTGACCTGCTGCCGTTGCCGGAATCTCAACGGTTTGAAGTAGCCGCGTATGAGGTGATCGGCCATGACCATGCGATGCCTGGTGATACGATTGCGCTGAGTCTTGAGTTGGCCAGTAGTGGTGGGAATCTGAAGAGTTTGACGGGGCGGTTGCATCCTTTGGATGAGCGGGTCACTGTCACACTGAATCAGGCCCTGTTTGAGTTCTCGTTCGGGGCGTTGACGGCGAGCAACCTGGTACCTTACCGGGTGATCCTGAGTGAGGATTTGCCGCATGGTCATCGTGCTGATTTTAAGCTGGAGTTGCTGGACTACCAGGGGAATTTCTTCGACTCTTTGTTTTTCTCCATGACTATTGGTATTGCTCCCGAGGGGAGTCGTGCCGCTCACCGTACCGGACGAATCGACTGGACGGTTTCGGACTTCGGGCAGTATGGACTGGGAGCGGGGTCTATCTATAACACGGGCGGGTACGGTTTCAGTATCGACGGCGGTGAGAATGTGCTGTATGAGGCGGGGTTGATCGTGGGTCGCAGCGAGGTGCAGCTCTCCAGCTCGGTTCGTGGTACGGACGGCCAGTTTGTGCCCTCGGACTTTGTGGCGACGGATGCACTGACCAGCCAGCTCAAGAGTTCGCAGAACAGGATGGTGGCGGGCATGCGTGATGACAACTCCTGGGCCCCGATTCCGGTGAAGATATGGCAGACCACTCGCAGCTTCACGGACTATCGGTACAACGGTTTTGTGCTGGTGGAGTATGAACTGGTGAATGTAACGCTTACGCGGATTACGAACCTCTATTTCGGTTTCCTGGCTGATTTCGATCTCGATAGGGAAAAGGACAACCTGGTGTTTGATCCCTCACAGAAGCTGATGTATCAAACGGCCCAGGGGAAGCCGCTGGTCGGGATCGTGGCGCTTGAGAATGTGAACAACTGGGTGATGGGTGACAATGGCGCTACGAAGCGCGGGTTTACCGATAGCGAGAAGCTGGGGTTGATTCAGCAGACGGCGCTTCCGGCCGGTGGTAAGCTAACCGGTGACGGCTACATGGTGCTGAGCACCGGTAGTGTCGACCTGGACGTGCGCGACACGATGCAGGTGGTTTTTGCGCTGGTGATGGGTGACGATGTCAATGAGTTGTACGAGAATGCAGCCGCTGCCCGCGAGGCGTATTTGATGCCGACCGACGTGGCCATCGATGGCGGCGGGATACTTCCGGAGAGTTTCGACCTGGCGCAGAATTACCCGAACCCGTTCAATCCCTCGACGACAATCAGTTTTGATATGAAGCGGGATGGCCTGGTTCGGCTGGATGTTTACAATACGCTTGGCCAGCGGGTGACGACGTTGTTCGACGGACCGGCGTCGGTTGGTCGTCATACGGTCGACTGGGACGGAACGAGTGACAACGGTTCGCGTGCGGCCAGCGGTGTATATTTCTACCGTATTGAAGCCAATGGCGAGAACCAGACGCGCAAAATGATGCTTATAAAATAAGGATATCTGCGGTCAACGTTTAGTTTCACAAACCAAAGCGCTGACACGTCAATAGAACGAGAACGGAAGGACGAACGATGCGATACGACAACAGAGTAAAGACGAGTGGCCTGATCGCCCTGGTGGTGCTGATTGTGGCCATGACGGTGAGCGCGAGTCCGCCGCCGACCGAGGAGGCGCTGGAGAAGTGGCGTGAGAGTGGTCAGCTACAGCAGAAGCTGCAGACGCTCAAGAAGTTCAACGAGCGGATTTCGATGGAGGCGGCCGAAATGAAGGTCCGGCCGTGGGCGAAGTCCTCCGGGGGATCACTGGCGACCGCGGCTGATACGGATACGGCCCATGTGATCGTTATCCTGGTCGATTTCAGCGACAACCCGTACACTAACAACGTGGCTGGTACCCCGGCGGCGTTTGATTCGATTTTGTTTTCTAATCGCGAGATAGATTCAATCTACAACCCGACCGGTTCGATGACTGACTACTACCTGGAGAACTCCTACGGCAAGTTTTACATCAAGGGAGACATTTTCGGGTGGTACCGGATGCCGAAGACCTATGCGTACTATGTCGGTGACGATGATGGTTTTACGTATGGTCGGGAGCTGGCGCGTGACGCCGCGATTGCGGCGCACAACGCGGGAGTTGATTTCTCGAAGTATGATCTGCTTGGTGATGGCGAGTGTGACGGGCTGATCATCATCCATGCCGGGCAGGGAGCCGAGACGGGTGCTTATGGTATCTGGTCGCACAAATCGACCATCTGGCCGGCGCTGTACTATGACGGTGTAGAGATTTCCGCTTACAATATGAACCCTGAGGAGCGGGGTCAGGAGCTGGCACCGATCGGGGTGGTCTGTCACGAGTACGGGCATTTTCTGGGTCTTCCGGACTTGTATGATATTGACTATGAGCCGGCCTCCAGCGATGGGCTGGGCGAGTGGTCGATCATGGCCGGTGGTGCACATTTGGGCTCGGGCAGGCAACCGTGTCACTTCGATGCCTACTGCAAGGTGCAGTTGGGTTTTGTTGAGCCGATCGAGGTTACGGGAAACATCTACGAGGCAGAGATTCCGGCGGTGGAACACACCCCGGTGATTTACAAGCTGCAGAACGCGGCCAGCGGTTCTCGTGAGTACTGGCTGGTGGAGAACCGTCAGCGCAAGGGCTTCGACTATCGTTTGCCGGGCAGTGGTCTGTGTATCTATCATGTGGATCTGGATGCGCCGGATAACAATACGAATTACCTCAGGTACCGGGTGGCCATGGAGCAGGCCGACGGCAACAACGATCTGGCGTTCACTCAGGGCAATGATGGTGACGGTACGGATCCTTTCCCGGCCTATGGAGCGGCTCGCGACTGGCATACATACACGGAGCCTGATTCCCGCACCAATACCGGAGACATCACGAGGGTCGCGGTGTGGAATATCACGGATTCGGATTCGGTGATGTATGCTGATCTCGATGTTGATTTCTCTCGTCCGTTTATTGTAGCCAGTGATGGAGAGGACAGTTTTGTATTCGATGATGCTGCTCCCGGTGGTGACGGCGATGGGCGATTGGAGGCGGGGGAGACTATCAGTTTGACGGGGCTGTTTCGTAACCGCATGCGTACCGGTTTTGGCCCGGTGGTGACGGTTGCCAGCGCCAGCGGTGCTCCTGAGTTTATTGCTAACGGTGTTCCGCTTGACGGTGATCTGACCTCGAATCCGCAGTCGAACTCGCTGAATCCGGTGCAGTTTGTGTTGCCGGATACCCTGGGATCGGTTATTGATTCGTTTTTTATCACGGTGACAGTTGATTCGTTGCCGGGAGTACCGTACCAGGATGGTGGCAGTGAGACGTTTGGGGTCGAGGTGACTCTGGGGAACCCGCAGATCCTTCTGGTTGATGATGACCGAGGTGATGATTTCGAGGAAGTGTACTCGAGTGCAATTTACAACAAGCGCATGCCGTGGGATGTCTGGACTGTTGCCAGTGACGGTGCGCCCGGTGCGGCTGATCTGGGCCGTTACGAGATCGTGTTCTGGATGACGGGTAACTATGGGGATACGGTGATCAATCAGCAGAAGATGGATGCCATGCGGGGCTTCATGGATGCGGGTGGCAACCTGGTATTGAGTTCGGCCTCGGGGATTATCGAGATGGAACAGATAGATCCTGATTTTGTGGCCAACTATCTGCATGCTGAGCATGTCGGCGAGGCGTTTCACCCGTTTGTCAACGGGGTGGTGGACAACCCGGTTGGTGACGGTCTGAAGTACTTCTATCGCAAGTTGGAAGAGCCGGTGACCGGCGAGGTGATTCAGCCGATCAACGGCGCCCAGGCGGCTTTTTACTATGAGAGTGGTGAGACCTGTGGGTTGACGTATAGTGGTGAATATCGGCTGATTTTCCTGAGTTTTGCTCCTGAGTATATTGCCGAGCGGTTTGAGCCGTTTGATACGCTGATGACGCGGATGCTTGGGTTCTTCGGCCCGATACCGACCGATGTCTATGATGGGACACCGTTTGTAGAGGTGCCGAAGACGTTCAGCCTGGAGCAGAATTATCCGAATCCGTTCAATCCGACGACAACGATTCAGTACACGATCAGCGCCTCGGGCGGGTTTGGTCAGTCGGAGCAGAACACACGTCTGACGGTGTTCAACATGCTGGGTCAGCGGGTTAAGCTGTTGGTTGATAGGCCGCAGGCGGCCGGTACCTATGAGGTCATGTGGGACGGTACCAACGAGTCCGGATCCTCGGTGGCCAGCGGAGTGTACTTCTACCGGCTTGAGCGTGGTGAGCACGCCGAGGCCCGTAAGATGGTCCTGATTAAGTAGATTATCGAATTACCTCCCCTTCGTTCTTCGTTCGCGTAGCCGCCGGTTGATGCCGGCGGCTATGTTATTTTTGTGCAATAGCTTAGAGCCTGAGAAAAATCGTAAGATTGTGAGCGGATTCACTTGACATGGGGCACGTTTTAGCGCTAATTGCAATTGAAAATCGTTTTCAATTGGCCGATAGGTTGTATAAGAGACGATACGATGAAAGAATTCCTCAGGACCAAGGGCTACAAGATGACGCCTCAGCGGGAGATGATCTTCCGGGCTTTTTTCGAGTTGGGAGAGCATGTCACGGTTGAGGAGTTGTATGAGAAGGTTCGCAAGATTGATCCCTCGGTAGGCCATTCGACAGTGTGTGCGCAATTTGAAGCTGATTTGCGAGGTCGGGTTGGCGGAGGAGGTCAAGATGGGAGATGGTGTGACGCGGTATGACCGGGTGACGCGCCAGCCGCACGGGCACCTTTTCTGCACGGAGTGCAAGCGTGTGGTGGAATTCAATGTCGAGCCGATTGTGGACATCATGACGACCGAAGCCGCGGGGAAGGACTTTGCGCCGGAGCATTTCAAGGTTGAGGTGCATGGATTGTGTGCTGAGTGCCGGGAGAAGCTCCAGCGGCAAAGCGAGAGTGGGCACAGTCTGACTGTCGCCGGTGAAGGTCATGCAGATGTGAGAGAACGTGGCAACACACAGAGATAGAAAGAGACAACGATGACTTACCTCAGCAAGATGACACCTGGACAGAAGGGGCGGGTTGTTGGGTTTTGTTCGGAGTGCCGGGTAACGCGGCGGTTGATGGAGCTGGGTATTCTGCCCGGGCGGGATATTGTTTACCTGCGCAATGCTCCATTGCGCGACCCGATGGAGGTCCAGATTGGTGAATGTTGCCTGTCGTTGCGTCATGCGGAGGCCTCGCTGATCACAGTGGAGGTTGACACATAGGCCAGTCATGTCGCTTGCTGCTCGTTCAGACACCCGGGCGCATCTGGCCACGGTCGCAATTTGCGGCAATCCGAACAGTGGCAAGACGACGCTGTTCAATGCTCTTACGGGTCTTAATCAGAAGGTTGCCAACTATCCCGGCGTGACGGTTGAGCGCGTTTCCGGTTCGCTCAAGACCGATACCTCTGACACTTCTCGTTACTTGTTAGTCGATATTCCGGGGGCATATTCGCTTTCGGCGTTTTCGCCCGATGAGTATATCGCGGCCCAGGCGTTATTTGGGACTATCAGCGGTGAGCCTGTACCCGATGCGATTATCTGTGTGGTCGATGCGACCAATCTGGAGCGGGGTTTGTATTTCCTTCTGCAGGTGGTGCAGATTGGGCGCCCGGTGGTGGTTGCCCTGAACATGTGGGATCTGGCTCAGAAGCGTGGGTTGAAGATCGATACCGAGGCTTTGTCCAGGGAGTTTGGCGGGATTCCGGTTGTGCCGGTTGTGGGGACCAAGCAGCGTGGTATCGAGCGTCTTCGGGCCGAGGCGATCAAGTCTGCCGATGGGGCGCAGTCCAACCGGGTCAATGTCATATATGATGACACGACCGAGGCGGTGCTGGTGGAGCTGGCGGGTATCATGAAGGATGATCACCACAGCAAGGCTGAGCTGGTACGGGTGTTGTTTGATGTCGATGGTCCGGCCGAGGACGGTTTCCGCAAGCGGTATGGGGCGCAGGCGCACCAGCGATTGCTGGAGGGCAGGCAGAGAATTATCGAGATGCATGGCGGGCTGACGGTGGCGGAGACGGGCGTGCTGACTCGTCGGGCACGGGATGTCTATCACAAGGTCGTGCAGTCACCGCAGGAACGTCGACGGACGTTCAGCGAGAAGCTGGACAGGTACCTTTTGCACCCGGTGCTGGGTCCGATCATACTGTTGGTGTTGATGACGTTGGTGTTCCAGTCGATTTTCAGTTGGGCGGCGCCGTTTATGGACATGATTGATGGGGCGTTCGCCTCGCTGGCGGAGTGGGCCTCGGGGGTGATTCCGCCGGGGCCGTTGCAGTCACTGGTGACCGACGGTGTGATTGGTGGGGTGGGGGCGGTGCTCATATTCTTGCCGCAGATCATTATCTTGTTCATTTTCATCGCATTTCTCGAGGATACGGGGTATATGACCCGGGCGGCCTTTTTGGTGGACCGGCTGTTTCGCTGGTGCGGGTTGTCGGGGAAATCGTTTATCCCGATGTTGTCCTCGTTTGCCTGTGCGGTGCCGGGGATCATGGCGACGCGGACTATTGAGGATAGGAAGCTCAGGTTGATCACGATCCTGGTGGCTCCCTTGATGACCTGTTCGGCGCGGCTCCCGGTGTATGCGATTATGATTGCGGCGTTTGTGCCGTACAAGACATTTTTGGGGCTGTTCAACCTGCAGGGTTTGGTGTTGAGTCTGCTGTATTTGCTGGGGATAGTCGTGGCGGTGATCGTATCGTTTGTATTGAGCCGGACGATATTCAGGACGGATCGCGGGACATTCATGATGGAGATGCCGACCTACAAGTTGCCGACCTGGCGTTCGATGATGGTGCGGGTATTCAACCGGGCGAAATCGTTCACGGTGCGGGCGGGGACGGTGATTTTCGCGATAACGGTGATTATCTGGGCCTTGAGCTACTATCCGCGCTCGGAGCAGGCCGAGCAGGCGTATGAGGCGAGGGTACAGCAGATAGAAGCCATTGTGGCGGCTGAGGATGCGATCGGGTATTCGTCGGCTGAGGAGGAGCGACTGTTGGCCGAGGCAGCGAATGAGCGGGCCAGTGTGCAGTTGGCGCGGTCTTATTTTGGCGAGATTGGTCGGACGTTGCAGCCGGTGTTCTCGCCGCTGGGGTGGGATTGGAAGATCACGATGGCGGTGCTGGCGTCATTTCCGGCGCGGGAGGTGATTATCGCGGTGCTCGGGACGACCTACAACCTGGGGACGGAGGTAGAAGGGGATGACGCCTCGCTGATCAACAAGATGCGCGAGGCACGTTGGGAGGAGGGGCCGCACAAGGGAGAGCGTGTTTTCACGGTGGCGGTGGCTATGTCGATCATGGTGTTCTTCGCACTGTGTTGTCAGTGCGGGGCGACGGTGGTGACGATTCGTCAGGAGACGGGGACATGGTTCTGGAGTCTGTTCACATTCGGGTACATGACGACCCTGGCTTACCTGTTGGGCATGGTGACCTACCAGGTGTTTAAGGGGGTGAGTGTCTAATGGAGCCACTTTGGCAGACAATTTTGGTGGCAGTCGCTTTTGTTGGCGCGTTGGCGTACCTGGTATGGTACCAGATACGGAAACGTCGGCAGAAGTCGATTTGTGAGAGTTGTCCGGCTATGCTGGCGATGAAGGAGTCAGCCCGGAAGCGTCGCCAGCCGCCACCGAATGAGTGTTGCGAGTCGAAGGATACCACAGACTCGGAATCCTCGTCAGAGTCGAACAAGACAAATTCCCGTTAGGCCGAGCGCCAATTGCTTTTGGGCATCCCTGCCTGTATATTCCGCCTTTACTGAGGAGATCGCAATGCCGCCGCAACCGGTGCTGTTGGGACAATACCGACCACTTGATTCGTATTTGCACAAGCTCGATGCCCGTGCCAAGGTGTTGCCGGTGATGCTGACGTTGGTGTTGGCGCTGCTGGCGGACTCGATGCTGTTCTATGTGGCGGCTGAAGTAGTTCTTATTGTGAGTTTGTTGTCCTCGGGGGTTGGCGCGGGGACGCTGGCGAGGAATTTCCGGCCGATTGTTATGCTGGTGACGATAACGGCGATTTACCACATCATTTTTTCAGGCGGTGAGAGCGAGGTTGTCTGGCAGTGGCAGGGTATCGCGGTGCGCGAACAGGCTGTTAACCATGCGGCCTTTTTTTCGCTCAGGTTGGTGTTGTTTGTTTCGATCGCGTTTCTGATGACCCTGACCAGTTCGCCCTCGGAGCTGGCGGAGGCATTCGGGAGCCTGATCAGTCCCTTGCGTTATCTGAAGGTACCGGTGGCTGATCTGGGGCTGATTGTGTTCATGGCTATCAGGTTTGTGCCGGTGCTGTACGAGGAGTTTGTGACGATTCGCAATGCGCAGACGATCCGGGGGGTTCGGTTCACGGGGTCGCTGGTCAACCGGGTGAAGAAGACGACGGCGATCATCATTCCGGTGTTTGTATCGGCAGTTCAGCGGGCCGATGACCTTGCGCTGGCGCTGATGGCGCGGGGGTACCGAGGGGATGTTCGTCGGACGGTGTACACGACGAGTCGGTTCGGCTCGCGGGAGGTCGGGTTTTGCATTGGCAGCAGCCTGGCGCTGGTGGCGCTGTTTCTGCTGACCAGATAGGAGAGAAGGGTGCCTCAGCGGAATATCAGGCTGACGGTCAGTTACCGGGGAACGGGGTATGCCGGTTGGCAGTGGCAGGCCAATCAGCGGACTGTACAGGGGGAGTTGAATGAGGCTGTTCACCGTGTCAGTGGCGAGCGATTGAGTGTTGTGGGGGCAGGGCGAACCGATGCGGGGGTACACGCGCTGGGGCAGGTGGCCAATTTCCGGATAGATCATCGGCTTGAGGGGGACCGTTGGGCGGCGGCATTGAATTTCTATTTGCCCGATGATATCCGGGTGCTTAACTCGCAGGAGGTGGAGTGGGGATTTCACGCAACGCGTGATGCCCTGTGGCGGCGTTACCGATACCTGGCGGCCGGGGAGGTCTCGGCGCTGTATGGGGATTTGCGCTGGGAGCACGGGCGGGAGGTGGATTTCGAGCGGCTTCAGGAGGCCGCCGGCATGGTGGTGGGAGAGCACGATTTCAGTGCGTTTTGTGTGGTTGGTTCGCGCAAAGAGGACAACAGGTGTCGGATCGAGCACTCGCGCTGGTATCGGCTTGGGCCGCTATTGGTGTACGAGGTTCGGGGTAACCGGTTCTTGCACTCGATGGTGAGGTCTCTGGTGGGGGGAATGATGAACCTGGCGGACCTTCGCCAGGACTACAATACGCGGAACTTGACACTGGGAAGCTTTGCGGATATGTTACAATTTCCTGATTCGGAACGTTGTCAATTCACGGCCCCGCCCCAGGGATTATATATGGTTCGGGTGGGGTATCATCATAAGGGATCCGACCATGAAGTTTTTCATCGACACCGCTAATCTGGATGAGATTAAATCAGCCGTCGAAATGGGCGTGCTGGATGGCGTAACGACCAACCCCTCGCTGGCGGCCAAGGAGACGGCCAGTTACACTGAGTTGC